>CALDQK010000134.1 GCA_937911525.1 uncultured bacterium | reverse complement strand
CTGGCACCGCGCCCGGCTGGCGCTGGCGCGAGGGGCCGCCCCCGCCGAGGAGACGGAGCAGGCGCTCCGCGCCGCGATCCAGGAGCTCGGAGGTGAACGCGTTCACGCGGAGCTGGGCAAGGACCCCTGGCTGCCGCAGGCTCGGGCCGCGCTGCCGAAGACGCTGGCGGGGCTCTAGGCAGGGGTCTCGAGCGGGGCTCGCGCCGGGGCCCGCCGCGCCTCCGCCTGGCCAGCCCTCGGGCCGCGCGATACAACGGGCGGCATGAAGAACGACCCCCTCGAACTCCTGGAGGAGCTGGTCGCGATCCCCTCGATCACCGGCGACGAAGCGACCTACACCCGCCGCGTCGCAGAGCTCTTGAGCGCCGACGGCTACGACGTCGAGCTGCCCGAGGTCGAGCCCGGGCGCCCCAACCTGGTCGCGCGCCCGCAGCAGGGGCCGCCGCCCGCGATCTACTTCTCGACCCACCTCGACGTCGTGCCGCCCCACATTCCCCCGCGCTGGGAGGGCGACTCGCTCTACGGGCGCGGCACGGCCGACACCAAGGGCCCGCTGGTCGCCATGTTCGAGGCGGCCCGCCGCCTGCGAGCAGAGGGGATCTCGGCGGGCTTCCTGCTGGTGGTCGGCGAGGAGGTCGACCACATCGGCGCGATCCACGCGGCCGAGACCCTCGACCTCGGCGGCGCGCGGATCCTGCTCGGCGAGCCGACCTCGACCCGGGTCGTCGCCGCCCAGAAGGGGCTGCTCAAGGTGCGCCTGAGCGCGGTCGGCCAGGCCGGCCACTCGGCCTTCCCGGACCGCGGCGTGTCGGCGGTCCACCGCCTGCTCGACGCGCTGACGGCGATCCGCGCCGAGGCCTGGCCCGACGACCCGGTGCTGGGCGAGACGACGCTCAACGTGGGCACGATCCAGGGCGGCGTCGCCGCCAACGTGTTCGCCCCCGCGGCCGAGGCGGTCGTGCTCTTCCGCCTCTGCGCCCCCGTGGCGGGCGTGCTCGAGCGCGTCGAGGCGCTCCTGGGTGAGGGCGTCCGCTGCGAGGTGATCTCGCGCAACGACCCGGTCAAGCTCGACCCGCCCGCGGGCTTTCCGACCTGCGTGATCCCCTTCAACAGCGACGCGAGCTACCTCTCGGGCCTGGGCCCGGTCTGGTTGAGCGGCCCCGGCAGGATCGAGCTGGCTCACTCCGAGCACGAGCACATTCGCCGCGAGGACGTGGCGGCTGGGATCGAGAGCTACGTCGCGCTCGGGCGCGCGGCGGCCGCCGCCGAAGCCCGAGCCTGAGGGAGGGGCGCTCGTGCAGCTCTGGCGCGCCGACTGGATCCACCACGAGGGCACCTTCCGGCGCGACCACGCGCTCCTGATCGGCGACGAGGGGCGGATCGCCGCCTGCGGCCCGCGGGCCGAGGTCGAGGCCCTCGCCGGCGACGCGGAGGTGCGCGAGCTCGCGGGCCGCGCCATCGCGCCCGGCACGATCAGCGCCCACAGCCACGCCTTCCAGGTCTTCCTGCGCGGCGCGGGCGACCACCCCGCGAGCTTCCCCGACTGGGTCAGCCGCTACCTCTACCCGCTGCTCGAGCGCCTCGACGACGACTCGCTCGAGGCGGCGGCCCTGCTCTGCTTCCACCAAATGCTGCGGGCCGGGATCACGACCGTGGGCGAGTTCCACTACGTCCACAACGGGGTCGACTTCGCCGGCCGCGCGGGCGAGCTGAGCCGGATCGTGATCCGCGCGGCCCGCAAGGTCGGGCTGCGGATCGCCTTCATTTCGACCCTCTACGACGTCAAGCAGCGGACCGGCCAGGGGCGCATGGCGCGCCCCGCGGCCGAGGCGGTGAGCGAGATCCGCGGCCTGGCGCGCGAGCTCGCGGGCGACCCCTTCGTGACCGTGCTGCCCGCGCCGCACTCCCTGCACGGGGCCACGCGCGCCTCGATCGAGGCCGGCGCCGCCCTGGCCGAGGAGCTCGACACCCGCTGGCACATTCACCTGGCCGAGCAGGAGGACGACGTCCCCTTCGCGCAGGAGCGCCACGGCGCGCGCCCGCTGGAGGTGCTCGAGCGGTGGGGCGTCCTGAGCGAGCGCACGGTCCTGGTCCACGGGATCTGGCTCAGCCCCGAGGAGCGCGCGCTCCTCGCAGAGCGCGGCGGCGGGCTCGTGACCAACCCGACCACCAACATGGCCCTGGGCGACGGGATCGCGCCCCTGCGCGACCTCCTCGACCGCGGCGTGAGCGTCGGCCTGGGCACGGACATGAACGCCGCGCCCAACGTGCTGACCGAGCTGCGCACGGCGGAGTATCTCCAGCGCGTCCAGAGCCTCGAAATGGGCCGCCTGCCGCGGGTGGGCGGCGCCGAGCCGGACCCGGCGGTGCTGTGGCGGCTGGCCACGACCCACGGCGCCGAGCTGCTCGGGGTCGAGGCGGGCGCGCTGGCGGCGGGCCAGTGGGCAGACCTGCTCGTGATCGACCTCGCCGACCCCTCGCTCCTGCCCGGGTCGCTCCTGGGCGGCGACGCGCTGCTGAACCTGCTCAGCTCGTCCATGGTCCCCGAGACCGCCCTGGCCGAGACCTGGGTCGGCGGTCGCTGCGTCGCGACCCGCGGCGAGGTGGCGGGGCTGCCCCTCGACGAGCTGCGGGCGCGCGTCGCCGCAGCTGCGGCGCTGGGCGCGTGAGCCTCCAGCCGCTGGAGGGCCTGCTCGGGCTGCCCCACCGCGCCGGCTGGGGTCGGGTGGTCGTGTCCGAGGGCCGGATCGAGCGGATCGAGCCGCGCCTGCGTCCGCAGGGGGCGCCCGAGCGGCTGATCGTGCCGGGCTTCGTCGACCTCCACGTCCACGGCGGCGGCGGCGCCGACACCATGGACGGCGCCGAGGGGATCGCGCGCCTGGCCGAGTTCCACCTCCGCCACGGCACGACCGCCCTCTGCCCGACCACGATCACCCGTCCGCTGGCCGAGCTGAGCGCCGTGGTCGCGGCGGCGGCGGAGCTCGCGCGGGGCGACGAGCTCGCGACCCGGCTGCTGGGCGTGCACCTCGAGGGTCCCTGGATCTCGCCCGCCAAGCTCGGCGCCCAGCCGCCGCACGCGCTGCCCCCCGACCTGGCGGCGCTGCGCGAGCTGCTCGACGCTGGCCCGGTCGCGGTCGTGACCCTGGCTCCCGAGCTGCC
>CALDQK010000133.1 GCA_937911525.1 uncultured bacterium | reverse complement strand
GGCCGCCCGCGCGCGAATCCGCTCGCGCTCCTCGCGCAGCTGCTGCTCGACCTCGCCCAGGCGCACCATGGCCTGGAGCTCGTCCAGCTGGCCGCGCCGCGCGGCGCGGGCGAAGCGCTCGAGGTCCTCGCTGGCCTGGCGGAGCGCGCCCGCCTCGTGGGCGTCGCTGGCGCGGCGCAGGCGCGAGCCGAGTCGGCGCACCTCGCGCAGGTCGGTCTCGTCGAGGACGGCCTGGGGGCGGGCGTCTGCCCGGTTGACGCGCTGCAAGGGCGGCGCCAGCGCGACCAGCAGCGTCAGCAGCGCGGCCAGCCCGAGGATCCCCGGCGCCCGCGCGGGCAGCTGGAAGGGCACCGCTCGCGCGGGGCCCTCCTGGGCGTCAGCGGCCAGCGCCGCTTCGACCTCGCCCTGCACCGACGCCGCCCAGGGGTGGCTGGGGTCGAGCTCGAGGGCCGTCGTGAACAGCGCCCCGCGACCCGTCCCGTGCTCGAGCACCGCGGCCGCCGTCCGCGGGGTGTAGCGGCGGCGCAGGCCGAGGAGCGCGCCGGCCAAGCCACCCAGGCCGACCGGCAAGAAGAGGGGCGCCATGCCGAGGGCCACGAAGGGCTCGACGGCGAACAAGCGCAGCAGGGCGCAGGCCAAGGCCAGTCCCGCGCCCCCCGCGGCTCCCCACACCGCGCCGCGGAGCACGCGCGCCAGATAGAGGCGGCGTTGGACGCGCTGCAGGACGACCTCGAGGCTCAAGGGCACCTCCCACCCGGGCTCCCTACAGCGTGTCCGAGCAGGACCCAGCGAGCAAGGGGTGAGGTTCCCTCGGCGGGCCGCTACCAGGGGCCGCTTCGCTCTTCGCTGGCGATCCAGTAGCCCCCGCCGCCGAGCTTAGCGATCGTCTTGAGGCTCTCGGTGTCCTTGTCTGCGATCCCGGCGCCCCACACCATGATCGGAGCCTCGCCCAGGCCCTTCTGCTTGCGCCAGGCCTGGCCGGCCTGGATCACGGGCACGACCGCCTCGAGCTTGAAGTCGCCGTCGCTCACGAGCACGACCGTGAGCGAAGGGGTCGGATCCCGCAGCGCCTGCAGCAGAGCGGGACCCGGCTCGGTCCCGCCGTCGGCCTCGAGGCCGAGCAGGTGCGTCACGGCCTCGCGGTGCGCCATCGGGAAGGCCGCCCAGCCGTGGCGCACGCAGCGGCGAGTGTGCGCGATCCCCTTGGGGTGGGTGCAGGGCTCCGCGACTCCCTCCCAGCGCTGCGGAGCGTCCGCGAAGGTCACGATCCCTGCCTGGAAGCCGTCGGCGGGGCTCATCAGGATCAGGAGCACGGCGCCGACGGCCCGGTCGAGCTCGCCGTGCATGCTGCCCGACACGTCGACCACGAAGAGCACCCGGTCGCTGACCGCGAAGCCCGGACGGGCCTTGGCGATCTCCAGCGGCAGGATCCGCGGCAGGCGCCGTTCGCTGGCTGAGCCAGAGAGCGCGAGGGCAATGATCAAGAGGGGGGCGAAGGTCAAAGAGATACGAAGGCGGCGCATGGTCCTCTCCTTCCCCCTCTCGAGCGCTCGCACCGTGCGCGCACTCGCCCACGACTCATAGGTTCGACACGCGTTCGGGAAACCCTCACGCTCCTTCCCCAAGTCGTTTGACTGCATGGCGAGCGCGGGCTCGCTAGACTCCCGCCATGAGCGAGGACGAGGGGACCCTGCCGGGCCTGGCGCAGCTGCCCCGCTTCAAGGCCCTGGTCGGGGCGGGCGAGTAGCCTCAGCCCCTGGGCGCGGCGAGGCCGCGCCGGGAGGTGACGGGTGCTCGACCTGTTGATCCGCGGGGGGACCCTCTACGACGGGAGCGGCGCTGCTCCGCGGGTGGTCGACGTCGGCGTCGCCGAGGGGCGCGTGCGCGAGGTGGGCGACCTGAGCGAGGCCCCCGCCCGCGAGACGATCGAGGCCGCGGGGAAGTGGGTCCTGCCCGGCTTCGTGGACGTGCACACCCACTACGACCTCTGCCTCGCCTGGCCGGGCCTGAGCGCACACTGTCTGCGCCAAGGGATCACGACCGTGATCGGCGGCAACTGCGGCCTGGGCGACCCGGACACGGCGGCCGCGCTGGCCGCCGCTGAGCGCGCGCGCCTGGGGGTGCACTTCGCGGTGCTGGCCCCCCTGGGACCCCTGCGCTCGACCGTCGTGCCTCGCGGCGAGGGCCGGCCCGCCAGCCCGACGGAGTATCCCGCCCTCCAAGCCGCGGTCGCGGCGGCCCTGGACGCGGGCGCGGTGGGCGTCTCGTGGGGGCCCTATCACGCCAACGCCCTGATGGACCCCGCCGAGCTCGGCGCCGCCCTGAGCGTAGCCGCCGAGCGCGGCAAGCCCTGGTGCGTGCACCGGCGCAAGGAGGGCGTCGGCAGCCTGGCGGCGACCGAGGAGGCGCTGACCCTGGCGCGCGACGCGGGGGTCGGGCTCCAGATCAGCCACCTCAAGGCCGCGGGCCGCCTGAGCTGGGGCGGCTTCGAGCCGGTGCTGGAGTGCATTGACGCGGCCCGTCGCGATCAGGAGATCGCCGTCGACGTCTACCCCTACGACGCCAGCCTGACCTACCTCTCGGCGGTGATCCCCGAGGCGCTCAAGGCCGACGGGGGCCTGGCCGAGCGCCTGAAGACCGCCGAGGGGCGGGCCGCGGCCCGCGTCGGCGTCGAAGGCTGGTTCAGCGAGCGCATGGGCCCCGAGTGGATCGTGGTCCTCGAGCCCGCCCTGCGCGAGGTCCCGCGCGGCTCGACCCTGGCCGAGGCCGCCGAGCGCCTGGGGATCGACCCCGTCGAGGCCGCCCTGCGCCTGATCGCGGCCGAGCGCGAGACCACCGGCGGCTGGGCGATCTACCGCGAAATGATGGACCCGGCCCAGGTCGAGGCCGCCCTGGACCTCCCCTACGCCGCGGTCGCCTCGGACGCGGTCCCCGAGGAGAACGGCCAGGCGATCTCGGCCCACCCGCGCGCCTTCGCGACCTTCGCCCGCGCCCTGCGGCGCGCCGCAGCGGGGGGCGAGGCCCGCCTGGCCGACGCGGTCCGCAAGGCGACGGCCTTCCCCGCCGAGCGCTTCGGGCTGGTGCGGGGGCGGATCGAGGACGGCGCCGTGGCCGACCTGCTCGTGATCTCGCCCGACTTCGAGGAGGGCGCGACCTACCGCGAGCCGACGGCCTACCCGCGCGGGATCGAGCTGGTGGTCGTCGCCGGCGAGGTCGCCCTGCGCGAGGGCGAGCCGACGCCGGCCCGCGCGGGCATTGTGTTGCGCCGCTGAGCGGCGCGACCCAGGCTGCGCCGCGCTGCTCGGGGGGCTGACGAGGAGCTGTCGCTGACAGCGACAGCTCCCTCTGATTCGATACTCAACGGGGAAAACTGGAAAACTCGAAGGAGGCAGCTCCGCTGCGCGATCGCCGCGCCTTCCAGTTTTCCAGTTTTCTCCGTTCAAACCCGAAACGCGAAGGAGCTGTCGCGCTCAGCGACAGCTCCCTCTTACTCGAAAGCAGGAAGGGCTCAGTCGTAGGCGAGAGCTTCCTGCTTTCCTGCTTTCCTTCTCAAAATCCGAAACGCGAAGGAGCTGTCGCGCTCAGCGACAGCTCCCTCTGTCGCCTGCAGCGACAGCTCCTTCCCTTCATCGTTCGGGCACGAAGCTCTAGGCCGCCAGGCGCTCGAACTCGCCGCTCTCGCCGAGGAGCGAGACGGCGCCCGCGCCGATGTCGTAGACCCAACCGTGCAGCTCGATCGGGTGCTTGCGCGAGCGCAACCTGCGCCGAACAGCGGGGTAGCGGGCCAGACGCTCGAGCTGGACCCGGACGTTCTCCTCCACGGCGAAGCGGGGGAGCTCGTCTGCGACCCGCGACTGGGCGATCCGGTAGCGAGTCTCCTCGCCGTGCTGCTGGAGCCAGCGGCGCACGGCGGGGAGCTCGGCGACGCTGCTCGGCTCGAGCAGGCCGCCGAGCGCGCCGCAGCCGAGGTGGCCGCACACGACCACGTTGCGGACCCCGAGGGCCTCGACCGCGTACTCGATGGCGGCCGCCTCGCCGCCTTCGCTCCAGCCGGGGGCAGGGACGAGGTTGCCCGCGTTGCGCAGCACGAAGAGCTCGCCGGGGGCCGTCTGGGTGAGCAGGCTCGGGTCGATCCGCGAGTCCGAGCAGGTAATGAAGAGCGTGCTCGGCGCCTGACCCTGGGCCAACTCCGAGAAGCGCTCGCGGTGGGCGGGGAACACCTGGGTCTGGAAGTGGTGAACGCCCTGCAGCAAGTTCTTCATGGTCGGCTCCTTCGGGGTGGCGGACGGCGGCTAGGTCATGGGTCCCCTTGTAGCGAGGATTCCTTGATCGTCTCAAGCTGCTAATAGTTGCGTCGCTGTACGCTTTTCCTGTACACAGGCCTTGGCTGACACCGTGTCTCGGGGAGGGCGTCGTGAGCTGGCTGAACTACCACCACCTCCAGTATTTCTGGGCCACGGCTCGCCACGGCACGATCCGCAAGGCGAGCAAGGAGCTGCACGTCAGCCCCCAGACGGTGAGCGCGCAGATCCGCGCGCTCGAGCAGGCCGCCGGCGAGCAGCTCTTCTCGCGCCGAGGGCGGCGGCTGGAGCTGACCGGCGCGGGGCGCTTCGTGCAGCGCTACGCCGACGAGATCTTCGCGCTGGGCAAGGAGCTGGAGGAGGGGCTCCGCGGCGCGCCGGGTGACGGCCGGCGCCGCTCGACGGTCCACGTGGGCGTGGCCGACGCGCTGCCGAGCTTGCTCGTGCACCACGTCCTCGACCCGCTCAACGAGCTGGAGGACCCCGTCAAGGTCGTGTGCCACATGGGCAAGCCAGAGCGCCTCTTGAGCGAGCTGGTGACCCACGACCTGGACGTCGTGATCAGCGACGCGCCGGTCCCGCCGGCCTTCAAGGTCGGGGCCTTCAACCACCTCCTCGGGCGCTGCGGGGTGACCTTCGTGGGCGCGGCCAAGCTGGCCCGCAAGCTGCGCCCCGGCTTCCCCGGCTCGCTCGACGGCGCGCCCTTCCTGCTGCCGACCCCCGAGACCGCGATGCGAATCACCCTCGACCTGTGGTTCGCCGAGCAAGAGGTCGAGCCCTACGTGGTCGGCGAGTTCGCCGACGCAGGCGTGCTCTCGACCTTCGCCAAGCAGGGCGAGGGGGTGGTCGCGCTGCCGAGCGTGGTCGCCGAGGAGATGCGCCGCTCCTACGGCCTGCGCCCGATCGGCGAGGTGCCCGAGCTGATCGAGCGCTTCTACGCGATCTCGGTCGAGCGCCGCGTCCGCCACCCCGCCGTGAGCGCGATCTGCGCCTCGGCCCGCAAGGGGCTCTTCGCCGAGTGAGGCTCCTCCTGCTCGGCGGCCTGGCCCTGGCGCTGCTCGGCTGCACGCAGCCGGGGCCAGGGAGCGCCCGCGCCCAACCCCAGCACGCCGCTCCGCCCTCGGCGGCGACCCACGGCGCCGAGCTGGCGCGCGGGATCGCCGCCGCAGCGGGCTACCTGGCGCGCGCCTGCGACGAGGAGGGGCGCTTCGTCTACCTGCGCCACGCCGAGGGAGAGCCGGTCTCGGCGCGGGCCTACAACGTGCTCCGCCACGCGGGCGCGGGCTACGCGCTGGCGCAGCACCACGCGGCCAGCGGGAGCGCCGCCTCGCGCGCGGCCCTGCTCCGCTCGGCCCGCTACCTGCGCGAGCGTCACC
>CALDQK010000132.1 GCA_937911525.1 uncultured bacterium | reverse complement strand
GCAGCTCCGCCGAGCAGCCACCGCGCTTTCCAGTTTTCCAGTTTTCCCCGTTCCATCTCAGGAACGCGAGGGAGCTTTCGCTGGTCGCGACAGCTCCTTCTGCTCTTCCTAGACAATGGTGAAAACTGGAAAACTCGAAGAAGGCAGCTCCGCCGAGCAGCCACCGCGCTTTCCAGTTTTCCAGTTTTCCCCGTTCCATCTCAGGAACGCGAAGGAGCTTTCGCTGGTCGCGACAGCTCCTTCTGCTCTTCCTTTCGGGCGCGGGCACGGGCGCGAAGCACCCTGACAATTCCTGGTCAGGAGCCGAGCCCAAACGAAGACACGCCGGGGGTCTCCCGGCGTGCTCCTCGACTGCGTCGTCTTCGGCCTACTCGCCCGGCGGAGGCGGGTCGTCGGCCGGCGGCTCGTCGGCCGGCGGCTCGTCCGCCGGCGGAATGTCGTCGCCGCTCTCAGCGGGGGGAGGGATCTCGTCCCCGGGCCCGCCGAACTCACCGAACTCGTCACCCCCGGCGGGCGGGAACTCAGGCATCACCTCGGCTGGGGGCGGCGCGTCGGCCGGGGCAGGCTCGGCAGCCTTGGGCTCCTCGCTCTGCTGGCCGCCCACGATCGTGCTCTGCTCCTTGCGCTCCTCCCAGCTCTTCTCCTTGCCCCGGAAGTGGCCGCCGCGCTCGACGAACTGCTCGAGGCCGTCGCGGCTCGAGTTGTAGGCGTCGTCGAGGGCGAGCTTGAACTTGGCCTGATCCCCCTTGCTGGAGTCGATCAGGGCCTCGATCTCGCGGCGAGCGGGCCCGTGGTGGGCCGAGCGGAGGCAGAGCTTGTAGGCCTCGCGCGGCGAGAAGCCGAGGCGCAGCATGTCCTTGTAGACGGGCAGCCAGTTCAGGGCCGAGCCGTAGATCGGCGGGGCCTCGAGCTTGGTCTGCAGCTTGCCCCGGTAGACCTCCTCGTCGCTGCGAGGGCGGTCGTGGTCGTAGCCGTCGCCGCGCGCCCTCACATCCCGCGTGAACTCGCTGCTGCGGAAGGGACTCTCGGGGTCCTTGCCCGTCAGCTCCGCGTAGCGGTCGTCGAGGACGTCGAACACGCGGTCCGGGTCGGACTCCTTGTCGAGGAGCGCCTCGACCTCGTAGCGGGAGGGCCCGTACTTCGCCGTGCGCCGGATCAGGAAGCGCGCCTCGCTGCGCTCGAAGCCGATCCGCAACATGTCGTCGTAGATCGGCCGCCAGTGGAGGGAGCTGGTCCAGATCGGCGCTCGCTCCAGCTCGTGCTGGAGCCTCTCCCAGGTCACTTCGACGGGATCGGGCGGGGTCTCGGCCCGCACGGGCGGTCCGCCACAGCCAGTCATGCTCACGAACGCACCAGCCAGGCAAGCCGCTGCGCACCACTTCGAGGCCCAACTCATGGATCCTCCTCCCCTTAGGGAGGGTAATCTAGCCGCCGCGTGCGCCGAAGGAAAGGACCACTCGACTCCCTTCCCGCGCTTGCTTCCCCGTAAGCCTCCCCCACAATGCTCTGGCATGAAGGTTGCGATCACGCACACGCGCTACTGCTTCAAGGGCGGTGTGGAGCGTTACATCTTCGACTTGGTCAAGCGTCTCCTCGACGCGGGGCATGAAGTTCATTACTTCTGCCACTTCTGGGACGACCACGTCGACCCCCGGGTCAAGCTGCACAAGGTGCCCAACGCCTGGAAGCAGATCCGCTTCATGAAGGTGTGGTCCTTCGACCGCTGGATCAGCCAGCGCGTCCGCCGCGAAGACTTCGACATCGTCCACGGCTTCTCCAAGACGAGCTACCAGGACATCTACACCGACGGCTCGGGCTGCCTGCTCGACTACCAGGGCTACTCGATCGGCGAGGCGGGCGGGAGCAAGCTCAAGCAGTCGCTCAAGCGCAAGTCCTGGCACCAGAAGCAGATCCTGGCCATCGAGCAGCGCCGCTTCACCCGCGGCAACTTCCACAAGATCGTCGTGATGGCCGACCTCGTCGGCGACCAGATCAAGAGCCGCTACGGGCTCGGCGACGAGGAGGTGGTCACGATCTACAACGGGATCGACACCGAGCGCTTCCACCCGCGCAACGTCGAGCGCTGGGACGACGAGTATCGCGAGCGGAACGTGATCCCCAAGAGCGCCTTCGTGGTCCTCTGCGTGGCCAACGACTACCGGCGCAAGGGCGTGCCCCAGCTGATCGAGGCGGCTCGGATCGCCCAGGAGCGCGGCCTGCCCGACGGGCGCGCGCTGCGAGTCGCGGTGGTCGGCAAGGACCGCCACAGCTACGAGGTCGAGCTGAGCAAGCACGCTCGCGACGTCGGCCTGCGCGACGTCGTCAAGTTCTACGGACCCCAGGACCAGATCGACCGCTGGCACGCCATGGCGGACTTCTTCGTCCTGCCGACCCGCTTCGACGCCTTCGGGAACGTGGTCCTCGAGGCCATGGCGACCGGAGTCCCGACCCTCGTCAGCGCCAAGGCCGGCGCAGCCGAGGTCGTCGAGGAGGGCAAGACCGGCTGGGTGCTCGGCGACCCCGACGACGTTCAGCTGATCGCCAACAAGATCATCGAGCTCGCGGGCGACCGCGAGCAGCAGAAGACCATGGGCGAGGCCGGCCGCGCCGCCGCCGAGACCTATTCCTGGGACGTCCACTTCGAGAAAATGCTCGCCCTCTACGAAGAGGTCGCCGAGCAGAAGCGGGCGGCGGTCGCGAGCGCCTGATCCCTTGGTGAGCGCGTCCTCCGAACCGGTCGCTCCCCGCGTCCTGCACCTCAACACCGAGCCCACCTGGCGCGGCGGTGAGCAGCAGGTCCTCTACCTCATGAACGGCCTCGCCGAGCGCGGGGTGACCCAGGCGATCGTGGCCCAGCCCGGCGGCCCCATGGCCGAGCGAGCGCGCGAGCGCGGCCACGAGGTGATCGAGCGGCGCATGCGCGGCGAGGTCGACCTGCCGGCGGTGTTCGCGCTCGGGCGCGCGATCCAGGCCGGCGGCTACAACCTCGTCCACGCCCACACCAGCCACGCCCACACCCTGGGCGCGCTGGCCGTGCGGCTGGCCGGCGGGAAGCCGCGCCCCAAGATGATCGTGGCGCGCCGGGTCGACTTCTCGATCTTCCGGCGCAGCTTCTTCGGACTGAACGGACTGAAGTACAAGCACGGGGTCGACCAGTACATCACCGTCAGCGAGGCGATCCGCCAGGTCCTGATCAAGGACGGCCTCGACCCCGGCTCGATCGAGTGCGTCCACTCGGGGATCGAGCTGCGCAAGATCCTCGACGCCCCCGAGCGCACCGCCGAGCTGCGGGCCGAGCTCGAGATCCCGGACGGCCACGCCTTCGTGGGCAACGTGGCGCACATGGCCGACCACAAGGGCCAGCGCTACCTGATCGAGGCCGCCCCCAAGGTCCTGGCAGAGCACCCCGAGGTGACCTTCGCGATCGTCGGCGACGGCGAGCTGCGCGCGGACCTGCTCGCCCAGGCCGAGGAGCTGGGGGTCAGCGGCTCCTTTCGCTTCCCCGGCTTCCGCCGCGACGTGCCCTCGCTGCTCAAGGCCATGGACATCTTCGTGATGCCCAGCCACATGGAAGGCCTGGGCACGAGCGTCCTCGACGCGCTCACGGCCGGCCTGCCGGTGGTCGGCACCGAAGCGGGCGGCATGCCCGAGATCCTGCTCCATGAGGAGACGGGGCTCGTGGCGCCGATCCGTGACGCCGACGCGATCGCGACGCACCTGCTCCGCCTGCTGCGCGAGCCCGAGCTGGCCAAGCGCCTGGCGGAGGCCGGCGCCAAGCGCGTGGCGGAGCACTTCTCGACGACCTCCATGGTCGAGGGGACGCTGCGGGTGTATCGGCGCTTGTTGGGGCTCGACCCCGATCAGGCGCCCCAGTGAGCGACGCGCCGGCCCCGCCTGGCGAGCCGGACGCCACGCCGGCCTCCTCCGCCTCGGCCACGGCGGCCCAGCGGAAGAGGCGCCGCGGCAGCCTCGGCTCGCTCTGGCGCCTGCGCCCCTTCCTGACCCCCTACCTGGGCCAAATGCTGGTCGTGATCCTGGTCACGCTGGCCTTCGCCGGCTCCGACGCCTACCGGGCGACCCTGGCCAAGCCGCTGCTGAACAAGGTGTTCATGCGCGGGGGCGAGGTCCAGGACCAGGTCAAGGACGACCTGCGCGGCGACGAGGTCAAGGGGATCCCCGCGGCCGTCGCGGCGGCGAGCCAGCAAGAGAGCGCGATCGCCCGGATCACCAGCGCGCGGGTCGCCGAGATCGCCGCCTCTCCCCAGCTCCTGGGCGCCGCGGACCCCGTCCCCGCGGGCGCCCCGGACGCCGCGCTCCTCGACCGGAGCGGGCGAACCCTGCGCGAGATCGCTGACGACCTGCCCCCGGTGCCGGCCGAGGCCGAGCGCGAGTGGAACCTGATCGCGCGCGGAGTCGAGCTGCAGCTGCGGGCCCGCGCGCTGGCGCTCAGCCAACCCGACGCGGCGGCCCTGCTCTCGCTCCAGGCCCGCGAGCTGGCGCGCCAGGCCTCCTTCGAGCTCGCCTGGCGCACCTTGACCTACGTGATCCTCGTGGCGCTCGGGCTGGCCGTCTCGCTCTCGGTGACCAGCTACTACATGCTCTACCTCTCGCGCGCGCTCGTGGCGCAGGTGTTCGTGGACCTCCAGAACGAGACCGCCCGCCACCTGCTCACCCTCTCGGTCCGCTTCTTCGAGCGCGAGCGACGCGGCGACATCCTCGGTCGGCTGACGGCCGACCTGGGCCACACCGCCAACCTGTTCACGACCTTGGTCGACATCGTGATCCGCGGTCTGCACCTGCTCGTGCTCGTGGTGTGGGCGCTCACGATCAGCCCCGAGCTCGCCGGGGTGCTGCTCGTGCTCGGCGCCACCGTCTTGCTCCCGCTGCGCGTCCTGGGCCGCAAGATCCGCCGCAGCGCCAAGCGCCGCCAGCAGGTGACCGGCGAGTCGATCGAGGTCATGCAGCAGGTCCTGGGCGGGATCCGCGAGGTCAAGGCCCTCGACCGCGAGGAGCACGAGGCGCAGCGCTTCCGGGACGTGTCCCGCGAGGGCCTGCGCGCGCTCGTCCGAGGCCTGAAGGGCCGCGCCGCCTCCAAGGCCTGGATGCAGCTCTTCAACGACATAGCGATCCCGGTGCTCTTCATCGTCGGCAGCTGGCTGGTCGTGATGCGCCTCTGGGGAATCGACGTCGGCACCTTCGCGGCCTTCCTCGGCCTGGTGCTGCTCATGTATCACCCGGCCAAGATCCTGGGCGAGTCCTACAACACGCTCATGGACGCCCTCCCTGCGCTCGAGCGGGTGTTCCATCTCTTCGACCAGCGCCCCGAGGTGACCGAGCCCGACGAGCCCCAGCCCTTCGCCGGCCTGAAGGAGTCCGTCGAGCTGCGCGGGGTCGGCTTCAGCTACGACGGCGAGAACGAGGTCCTGAGCGACGTGGACCTCAGCGCCCCGGCCGGCAGCATGACGGCCCTCGTCGGCACGACCGGCAGCGGCAAGTCGACCCTGGTCGACCTGATCGCCCGCTACGCCGACCCGACCCGCGGCGAGGTGCTCCTCGACGGCACGCCCCTGCCCCAGCTCGCCTTGCGCGACGTGCTCGACCGGCTGGCGGTGGTGCCCCAGGAGAACTTCCTCTTCAACGACACCGTGCGAGAGAACATTCGCTACGGGCGCCTCGACGCCAGCGACGAGGAGGTCGAAGAGGCCGCGCGCCAGGCCGAGATCCACGACGAGATCGTGGGCCTGCCGGAGGGCTACGACTACGTGGCCGGCGAGCGCGGCGGGCGCCTCTCGGGCGGCCAGGTGCAGCGGATCGCGATCGCGCGGGCGATCCTCAAGGACCCCGAGATCCTGATCCTGGACGAAGCCACCAGCGCGCTGGACACCCGGACCGAGGCCCGCGTCCAGCAAGCCCTGGCCGCGCTGGCCCAGGGCGCGACCAGCTTCTGGATCGCCCACCGCCTCTCGACGGTCCAAAGGGCCGACCAGATCCTGGTGCTCAGCCAGGGCAAGGTCGTCGAGCGCGGGACCCACGACGAGCTGCTGGAGAAGGGCGAGGTCTACGCGCGCTTGGTGGCGGAGCAGCTCGAGGACTGTTGATTCTGGGGGGCTGCGCCCCCCAGACCCCCGTCTTTGGGCCCGCGAAAGCACCAGGGG
>CALDQK010000131.1 GCA_937911525.1 uncultured bacterium | reverse complement strand
GGCGACTATCGCGACCTGCTCCGCGAGCGGCTCCCCGCCGACGCGCCGGCCCTCAGCCCGGGCGAGATCGTGGACCCCAGCGGCAGGGTCGTGGGTCGCCACCCCGGCGTGGCGGGCTTCACCCTCGGCCAACGCAAGGGGATCGGCGTCGCGCTCGGCCAGCCGGTCTACGTCCAGCGCACCGACGTCGGCAAGCGGCTGGTCGTGATCGGTCCCCAGGAGGGGACGCTCCGGCAGCGGATCGAGGCCGAGGAGGTGACCTGGGTCGGGCGCGAGCTGACCCCGGGCGAGGAGCTCTCGGGTCGGGCCCAGATCCGCGCGCACGGCTCGACGACGCCGGCGCGGGTGCGGGCGCTGACCCCCGAGACGGTCGAGGTCACCCTCGAGGCGCCGGTCTCGGCGGTCGCGAGCGGCCAGGTGCTCGTGGTCTACGGCGAGGACGACGAAGAGGTCCTGCTCAGCGCCTGGATCTCCCACAGCGAGTGAGACCAGCGCGCCCCGGATTCCGCCACGCGGGCGGATAGCGCGCTGCGTAAGCTCTTGAATTGCGTCCCATTCCCGTTTTTGGGCGTCCATATGTGCCGATGTGGTGACAGGGTCCCGTTTTCGTCTCCCGTTGAAAGCAAGCCTGAAAAGGTCTTACGGAGATCTCTGCTCAAGCCCCTGAAAGGATGGCCATTTGCAGTTTCGTGACGTCCGCTGGCGGGGGTTGGGAGACCCAGCTGGTGCAAGGGAGTGACGATGGGCGACGAGATCAGCGAGAGCAACGACGACAAGCGTGAGCACGCGCGCTTCAAGGTGGGCGGCGGCAACGCCGAGATCAACAGCGTGTTCGGGCGCGGCCGCAACCCCAACGACCGGGCGCGGGTCATGAACTGGAGCCGCGGCGGAATGCTGCTCAAGGTCCCCAGCCCCCGGCGTCGCTTCCTGATTCAGAAGCTCGACCCCGTCCTCTACGAGAACGACGCGGTGACCTGCACCCTCCGCCTCCCCCCCAAGTACGACGACATCGAGGTCCGCGTCGAGGTCCGCCACGTCGAGCGCGACCCCCGCAACCCCGACCTGCTCAACGTCGGCGTCGCCTTCGACGAGGAGCACACCCCCGCCGACCGCCTGCTCGCGCTGGCGCGGATCCTCGAGCCCAAGGCCCGCACGGTGTCTGGCCGGCTCAAGAAGATCTCGGCCACCAGCGAGCGGATCTCGCGCCGCCTCTCCAGCGGCGAGATCGAGGCCCCCGCGCGCGAGAAGCGCCAGAGCCGCCGCTCCAAGCGCGTCAGCGCGCGCCAGGCCAAGCAGAGCCGCCGCAGCAAGCGGGTCAAGGCCGAGCAGCAGTAGCTCCAGCCCTCGCCTCCCAGCGAGTCGAGTCGATCGAGGCCTGCTTCCCAGGGGGAGCAGGCCTCCTTCCGTGTGGGGGCTCCGTGTGGGGGTGGGGCGCGACGCTATCGGGCGCTCCCTAGAGCTGCGCCTCCAGCTGCAGGACCTGGCCCCAGCCGCTGTCGAAGGCCTCGCCGAGGTCCTTGTTGCCGTAGGGCATGTAGCGGAAGTACTCGATCAGGCTCTTCGCGAGGGTGTTGATCCGCTTGACCTGGAGCTGGCTCTGCGACCCGGGCCGGATCGCGTCGGGGCGCCGGAGCACGTAGGCCGAGATCTCGTAGGCCGCGAGCACGCGCGGGAGGATCTCGGCGCGCAGGCGCAGGGAGTAGGTCCTGAGGCCCTTGCGGGCCTCCTCGCTGTCCAGGCTGGCGACCTTCTCGCGGACCAGGGTCCGCAGCCCGTTGAGCTGGCTGCGCGCCACGTTGTGGTCGACGATGTTGCTCGCCATGCCGTGGATCGTGGCGACCGAGTCCTGGAAGCCCTGCATGCGCTCGGTCAGGCCGCGGACCTCGGTGTAGCCGGGGATCTCCTCGATCTGCTGCTCGAGGGCGCGCTTGGCCCGCAGGGCCTTGACCGCCTCGGCCTTCAGCTCGTTGATCTGCTCGGTCTTGCTCTTGCCGAAGAGGGCGGCCCGCTTCCAGAGCCCCGAGATCCCCCGCTTGACCTTGTCCTCCTTCTGCGCGTCCTTGAGCCGGCGAACCGCGACCTTGATCTCCTCCAGGGTGTGCTCGTGCCCCTGGATCTGGCGCGAGAGCTCGGTCAGCTCGTCCTTGTGCTCGGCCTCGAAGGCCTCGTACTCCTTCATCAGCCGCCCGACGACCTGCTTGCGCTTCCCGTCGCGAACGTCGCTGACCTGGAGGAAGTCCTCGTCGCGCACGCGGAAGGCCGCCACCTCGGGGGCGTCGTCGCTCAGCTCCCCCCCGCGGGCCTGGCGGAGCAGGTCGCGCTCGGCGTCGCTGTAGAGCTCGCGCACGAAGCCGCTCAGGGTCGGGCGCGAGATCAGCGCGTGCAGCTGCGCCAGCGACTTGCTCGGCGCGCTCGTGCGGAGCAGGAAGGTCGTCAGGTAGAAGAGCTCGAGCAGGTCGACATCGAGCTCGAGCAGGTCGATCAGGTAGGGCGACGCCAGCGCGTTCTCGGGCGCTCCGCCGAGGACGCGGTGGCGCAGCACGCCGAGCGCGCCGGGGAAGTCGTTGGCGACGAACTCCGAGCCCTCCAGGTTGGCGCCCACCTCGTCGTAGAGGCGCAGCCCCTCCGGCGCCCGCACGAAGAGGCGCGCGCCCAGGCAGCCCTTGCCGGGGACGTTGTAGAAGCAGGAGTCCTCGGGAAAGACCGAGAAGGGATGAGTGAAGAACTGCCAGGCGAACTTGTCGCCGGCGTCCACGTCGTCGCGCAGGACCGCGAGGGGCAGGGTGTAGGGGCCCTTGCTCACGAAGTCGTGGCGAACGCGCTCGGAGGTCTCCTGGGGCCGCGGGCTGACGACCACGACCCGAGACCACTTCTCGCGCTTCTTGCGCTCGAGGTCGCGCACGCTCACGGGCGGGCCGCGGCGGACGAAGTCAGCGGGTGGGAAGGAGGCCTCGGACGGCATGGCGCGAAGGTAACGCGCCCGCGCGAGCCTCGCTACTACGCCGGGGTATCGAAGCGCCAGGGCAGATCGACGCGGTCGCGGTAGTAGCGCAGGATCTGGTTCAGGTAGCTGCGCAGGGGCGGGCACTCGATCCCGGTCCCGCGCAGCGCGGCTCGCGTATTGGTCGTGTCGTAGATCACGTAGTGGTTGAAGTAGGGCAAGGACTCGGCGCTGAGCCCCGAGAGCTCGACCAGCTTGTCGACCTTGAACAGGGCCCGGAAGATCCCCTCGGGGAGCGAGAGCCGCGGCCGGGGCGCGCCCAGGCGCTCGGCCACCAGCTCGACCAGCTCGCGCGAGGTCAGCGGGCTGGGGTCGGCCAGCTGGAAGGTCTTGCCCGCGGTGTCCGGCTGGCGAGGGATCTCGGCCAGGCAGTCGATGATGTGGTCCACCGGGACCAGGTTCGGGCGCCCGTTGCCCGGCGCCGGGATCATGACCATCCAGCCCATCATGACCGCGCCGAAGGTCGGGTAGGGCCCGTCGAACTTCTGGGTCTCACCGGTCTTGCTGTCGCCGATCACGATCGCGGGGCGGAAGATGCGGGTCTCGAGGTCGCGCTTGCTCCGCTCGACGAGGACCTCGGCCGCGAACTTGGTCGACTCGTAGTGGTTCTTGAACTCCTGGCCGCGGTCGAGCTCGTCCTCGAACACCATCCCGGTCCGCTTGCCCGACACGTAGCAGGTGCTCACGTAGTTGTGGCGGACCTCACCCGGGAAGCTGCGCAGGAACTTGAGCACCTTGCCGGTCCCGACCACGTTCACGCGTCGGGCCACGTCCTCGGGCACGGCGAGGTCGTAGACGGCCGCGAGGTGGTAGACCTCGTCGACCTCGTCGCGGACCCGGTCGGCCTCCTTGGCGAGGCCGAGCTCGTTCTGGGTGATGTCTCCCGTCACGACGTGGAGCTGCTCGCCCTCGGGGTCGAGCTGGCGGGCCATCGTCTCGGCGTCGCGCTGGAAGCGGGCCTCGCTGAGCAGGTAGAGCGGACGCCCTTGGGGCATCAGGCGCCGGACGAGGCGCTTGCCGATGAAGCCCGGGACGCCGGTGACGAGGATCCCCTTGCTGCTCACGTGCTCCTCCTCTGCGGTGAAGGGCGCGGACTCTACCAGAGGGAGCCAGCTTCACGAGGCCGAGCCCACCCTGGTCGTCTGCGCTATAAGTGGCCTGGCGCTGTGGCGTCAGAGGGGGACCGTGATCGGCCTGATCAAGAAGGTGCTCGACAAGGTGACTCGGCCGCTGCCCGAGTCCCTCCAGGCGCAGCTGCGGGAAGACGCGCAGGTCAACTCGGCGGGCTACGACCCCTGGGGCCTGCACGTGGAGACCGCCGAGCGGACCTTGCGCGCGGCGCGCTGGCTCTACACCGACTACTTCCGCGTCCGGGTCCACGGGATCGAGAACGTGCCCGCGGGGCGCGTAATGCTCGTGCCGAACCACTCGGGCCAGCTCCCCCTGGACGGCATGTTCGTGGCCATGGCCATGATCTTCGACGCCAACCCGCCGCGGATCGTGCGCGGCATGGTCGAGCGCTGGTTCCCCTCGCTCCCCTTCATCTCGACGCTCTTCGTCCGCTGCGGCCAGACCGTCGGCGACCCGCGCAACTGCGTGAACCTGCTCGAGCGCGACCAGGCGATCCTGGTCTTCCCCGAGGGCGTGCGCGGCTCGGGCAAGACCTGGTGGCACCGCTACGAGCTGCAGCGCTTCGGCACCGGCTTCCTGCGGATCGCGCTCCAGACCAGGACCCCGATCGTGCCGGTCGCGGTGGTCGGGGCCGAGGAGACCTACCCCTCGATCTACAACGCGGCCTGGCTGGCCAAGCTGCTCAAGATCCCCTACGTGCCCGTGACCCCGACCTGGCCGCTCTTGGGCCCCTTGGGGGCGATCCCGCTGCCGGTCCAAATCGACCTCTACTTCGGCGAGCCGCTCCACTTCGAGGGCGACGCCGACGCCCCCGACCACGAGGTCCAGGGCATGGTCGAGGCCGTCAGGAGCAAGATCCAGTCGCTGATCGACGAGGGGCTCGGCCGCCGGCCGACCCTGAAGCTGCTCGAGATGCTCCCAGGAGGCCGCTCGTGACGATTCTCGTGACCGGCGCGGCGGGCTCCTTGGCCCGGATCGTGACCGAGATGCTCGCGCCGCAGGACGAGATCGTGGGCGCCGACGTGCGCCCCCTCCCGCCCGGGCGCCCCTTCGAGGGCGAGTTCTACTGCGTGCGCTACACCCAGCGCCGCATGGCCGAGGTGTTCCGCCGCCACAAGCCCGAGGTCGTGGTCCACCTCGGCCGGATCCGCGGCACCGAGAGCCTGTCGACGAGCTACCGCTACAACCAGAACGTGCTCGGGACGCGCAACCTGTTCGACCTCGCGCTCAAGCACGGGGCGAAGCGGGTCGTCGTGCTCTCGACCTTCCACGTCTACGGCGCGCACCAGCACAACCACGTCGGCCTGACCGAGGACGCGCCCCTGCGGGCCAGCCAGATCTTCCCGCAGCTCGCCGACGCGGTGGAGCTCGACCACACCGCGACCAGCTACTTGTGGCGCTACCGGCGGGTCGAGACGCTCGTGCTCCGGCCCGCCAACATCGTGGGCCCCAGCCTGAACAACATGATCAGCCGGCTGCTGCGCGCGCGCGCGGTCCCGCGCCTGCTCGGCTACGACCCCATGCTGCAGTTCCTGCACGAGCGGGACTGCGCGCGGGCGATCTGCCTGGCGGTCAACAGCAAGCGCTGGGGCGTCTACAACGTGGCGGGCGAAGGCGCGGTCCCCTGGTCCAAGGCGATCAAGCTCGCCGACGCGGTGCCGATGCCGATCCCGCACTTCCTGGCCTACCCCATGGTGGGCAGCCTGGCGGCGCTGCGGCTGATCTTCCCCAAGCACCTGATGGACTACTTCCGCTATCCGACCGTGATCAGCGACGACCTGTTCCGGGAGGACTTCGGCTACCGCCCGCAGTACGACTCGGTCGAGACCCTGGCCTCGGTGACCAGCAACCGGGCCCACGTGCTCGACACGCGCTAGGACCCATGACCCCACAGACGCTCTCCCTCCGCGTGAGCGACCACGGCCGCAAGGTGGAGCGCGTGCTCGCCAAGCGCCTGGACCGCGCCCCCGACCACGTCTCGAAGCTCTTGCGCCAGGAGCGCGTGTGGCTCGAGCAGCAGGGGC
>CALDQK010000130.1 GCA_937911525.1 uncultured bacterium | reverse complement strand
GCGCCCTCGATCACTACCGCCGCGTGCGCGACGAGATCCGCGCCTTCGTCGAGCGGCTCCCCGACCAACTCGAGACCAACCTGGAGGACCCCCAATGACCGAGACCCAAGACGCCGAGCAGATTCGTCAGACCGTGCGCGCAGGCTACGCCGAGGTCGCCCTCGCGGCGGAGCGCGACCCGAGCTCGACCGCGGGCGGCTGCTGCGGCCCGACCCAGGGCTGCGGCACCCCCGCCAGCTCGCCCGAGGACTTCGCGGCTCAGCTCGGCTACGCCCCCGACGAGCTGGCGCTGCTGCCCGAGGGCGCCAACATGGGCCTCTCCTGCGGCAACCCGACCGCGATCGCCGCGCTCCAGCCTGGACAGGTCGTGGTCGACCTCGGCAGCGGCGGCGGCTTCGACTGCTTCCTCGCCGGCCCCAAGGTCGGCGCGACCGGCCGCGTGATCGGCATCGACATGACGCCGGAGATGCTCAGCAAGGCGCGCAAGAACGTCGTCTCCTACCGGGAGCGGACCGGCCTCGACAACGTCGAGTTCCGCCTCGGCGAGATCGAGCACCTGCCCCTCGCCGACGCCAGCGTGGACGTGATCCTGAGCAACTGCGTGATCAACCTCTCGCCCGACAAGGCGGCCGTGTGGCAGGAGGTCCAGCGCGTGCTCAAGCCGGGCGGCCGGGTGATCGTCTCCGACGTGGCGCTGCTCAAGCCCCTCCCCGCCGAGCTGAAGGAGATGGTCGCGGCCCTGATCGGCTGCGTCGCGGGCGCCGTCGAGCTCGACGACTACCGCGCCATGGTCGAGGCGGCCGGCCTGAGCGGGATCCAGCTCCAGCAGGAATCGGCCTTCGTGGAGGCCGTCTCGAGCGGCGACGACCCGCTCTACGCGCCGATCCTGGCGAAGCTCCCCCCTGAGACCTCGATCTCGGAGTTCGTGACCAGCGTCGTGGTCACCGCGTTCAAGCCCTCCGGCAAGTCCTGCTGCTAGGCCTCTGCCCCGGTCCGGGGGGCGCAGCCCGGTCACTCACCCCTGCAGGCCGCCCTCGACGCCCTTGGTGACCACGCTGACGGCGTCGTGGGGGTGCAGGCTCTCGAAGTGGCGGCACTCGACGCGGTAGTCGCTGACTCGCGCGTCGGCGTCGAGGGTGTCCTTGAGCCGGCGCGCGGCGTCCTCGCAGAACATGTTGTTCTGCCCGTTGAGCAGCGCGAAGGCCTGCTCGTCCTCGCGCTTGACCGCCGCCTGGACGGGCGTGCGCAGGGCCTCCTCGAGGTTGGTGATCAGCTCGCCGAGCGAGGGGGCGCCCTGCGGGCTGCTGACCTGCACGATCACCTCGGCCTCGCTGCGCTGGCTGTGAGGCGTCGCGCAGATTCCCTCAGGCGTCCCCAGCCAGGCGCGCACCTGGTCGAAGGAGACCTGGCCCTGGCCGCCGAAGTCGCGGTCGAAGGCCTCCTGGATCAGCTGGCGGGCGAGGGCCGCCGAGCAGGGGCAGGTGCTCGAGTAGGTCACGGTCGTGCCGAGGTAGAGGCGCACGCCGGCGGGCGTCAGGTCTCCGCGGAACACGACGGGGTAGGTCCGCCAGCCCTCGTTGTCGCTGATCAGCGCCGGGCGCTTGCTCATGAAGTCGAAGCGGAGCTCGATGAAGGCCGAGGTGCTGAGGTCGGCGTGGCTCTCGCGCATGTCCTCGAGCACCTCGACGATCAGCGCTCCGCTGAGGGGCGCGCGCTCGAGGGCCTCCTGCAGGCGCAGGAAGAGGCGCGACATGTGGATTCCCTTGGCGTCGGGGTCCGCGAGGTCGACGAAGGCGTCGGCGCGGGCGGGGACGAGCATCACCCCGTCGGGGGTCTCGACCCGCACGGGCAGCTCGATGTGGCCCATGCCGACCCGGTCGAGGCGCCCACGCAGCTCGTTGTCGCCCTTGGCGATATCCGGCATGCGATCGCGGCGGCGCGCGCGGGCCGCCGCGTTGTTCACGCGGAGGTAGCTGTGCAGCTCGGTCAGGGAGGGGCTCATGCGAATTCGTCCTTCAGGCGACCGCGATCAACGATGCGGCTGCCGTGACCATACCCGCTGATAGCGGGCGTTTAGACCGAGAGATTCAGAAAGCGCGGCTCGTGGCAGGTGCCTCACACCTCCGATATAGCAAGCCACGGAGCAGGCGGAAGACGTAGCCGAGCCTCGCCGCCTTTACCTCAGCCCCCTCGTCGCTGCTCGGCGGCCCAGCGGTCGAAGGAGTCGGGGCGCGCGACCCGGCGGCGGGCGAGCTGGCCCTGAGTGGGAGGCTCCCGGCGACGAGGAGCGTAGTCGAGGTCAGGGCGCGCTGGCGGGCGACGCAGCAGGGGACCCGTCGTCGGACGCGCCTCTCGCGCCGCGCCGCCCTGGAGGACGCGCGGGCGAAAGCTCGGGCGACGCCCGGCCAGGGGGCCGGCGCTGGGGCGGCGATCCTGGCGAGGGGTCCCGATCCCCTCCGGGTAGGGCGCCAGGACGCGCGCCCCTGCCAGCGCGGGCGCGGGGGTCGCGGTCAGGCCCAGGAGCTGCAGGAGCGAGCGCGCCTCGCCGCGCTCGGCGACCTCGCTCCCCCACCACAGGCCGAGCAGGGCGCCGAGGGCCGCGCCGCCGAGATGCGCCCACACGCCGACGTTGAGCAGGCCGCTGATCCCGAGGGTCGCGACCACGAGGTCGCTGGCGAGGGAGAGCAGGACCAGCCACATGCCCGCCAGGGCGAGCGAGCGAAAGCCGAGGGCTCGCAGGATCACGCCCTCGGGTGGGCGCTCGCTGCAGCTCAGGACCGAGCGCACCAGCCAACCCAGGGTCGCGATCGCGAACACGAAGAGCGCGGGGCCAGCGTTCGCCACTCCCACGAGGGCGATCGGGAGCGCGAACAGGGCGGGCACCCAGAGCGCGAGGCGAACGCGGCGGAGGGGGCAGACCACGAGGAAGGCCAGCGCGACTCCCATGACGCCGCCGGAGGCCCCCACCAGCGCGGCGTGGCTGCCGATCAGGAGCGAGCCCAGGCTGCCGACGAAGACCGAGCCGAGGAAGAGCGCCAGGTAGCGGCCCGCGCCGATCCGCGCCTCGAGGGGGTTGCCGAGGGCCAAGAGGACCAGCAGGTTGCCCAGGAGGTGGCCCAGGTTGAGGTGCACCCAAGCGACTCCGATGAGCTGGAGGGGGTTGAAGTCGGCCCCGCGCTGGAGCACGAAGGCCGTGCTGGCGAGAGCGCTGTCCAGCCCGATCCCCCACAGCAGCACGCTCACCAGCGCGATGCTGGCCACCAGCGCGATGTTGACGCTGGGGCGCGCGTCGGCCTCGTTGGACTCGGGCAGGAACAGGAACATGGGACCTCCTTTGCGTTGACGGAGGTGCAAGTCCTGTTCCCGCGGTCAACAGGTGCAAACCCTGCAGCGGCAATCGCCGGGCGGGGGGCGAATCGTCTCGCACGCTTCACCCCGCGCTTCGAGGCGATAACGTCAGAGACAGCCGAGGAGGTGTCCGTGCCCTTCTATGACTATCGCTGCCCGGCCTGCGAGACCGCCTTCGAGGAGCTGGTCCGCGACGCCGACCAGCTCGTCCAGTGCCCCAAGTGCGCCAGCCGGGAGGTCCAGCGCCAGCTCTCGACCTTCGCGGTCGGGCGCGCGAGCCCGGCGGCGCGTTCGCGACCCGCCCCAGGGCCCGGCTGCGGCGCCTGCGGCGATCCGCGCGGACCCGGCGCCTGCCAGCTTTGAGCGGTCGGTCGGCTACACTCCTCGCATGAGTGACGTCGCCGATTTGGCCCGAGAGTTTCGCGAGAAGCTGGGCAAGCTCGAGGAGGAGCTGGGCCGCGTGGTCGTGGGTCAGCGCGACGTCGTGCGCCAGACCCTGGTCGCGATCCTCGCCGGCGGCCACGTGCTGCTGGAGGGCACCCCGGGCCTCGGCAAGACGCTGCTCTGCCGGAGCATGGCCGAGGCCCTCGACCTCCAGTTCCGGCGGATCCAGTTCACGCCGGACCTGATGCCCGCAGACATCCTCGGCACCCTGGTCGTGACCGAGGACGAGCAGGGCCGCAAGGGCTTCGAGTTCCAGGCCGGGCCGATCTTCGGCAACCTGATCCTGGCGGACGAGATCAACCGCGCCACGCCCAAGACCCAGTCGGCGCTCCTGGAAGCCATGCAGGAGGGGCGCGTCACGACGGCCGGCGAGGTCCGCCCCCTCCCCGACCCCTTCTTCGTGCTCGCGACCCAGAACCCGATCGAGATGGAGGGCACCTATCCGCTGCCCGAGGCCCAGCTCGACCGCTTCCTGTTCAAGATCGACGTGCCCAGCCAGGGCGTCGACGCCCTGGTCGAGATCCTGCGCCGCACCACGGGCGCCACGGTCGAGAGCCCCAGCCAGGCCGTGAGCGGCGAGGAGCTGCGCCGCTTCCGCGGGCTGGTGCGCGAGGTCCCTGCCGCGGAGCCGGTCCTGCGTTACGCGGCGCGCCTGGTGCGGGCGACCAACCCCGGCGCCGAGGAGGCGACCGAGCAGGTCAAGCGCTTCGTCCGCTACGGCTCGAGCCCGCGCGGCGCCCAGGCGATCGTGCTCTGCGCCAAGGCCAGCGCGCTCCTGGCGGGGCGCTCGCACGTCGACCCGGAGGACATCGCGGCCGTCGCGCTCCCCGCCCTGCGACACCGGGTGCTGCTGAACTTCGAGGGCGAAGCCGAGGGCGTCTCGCCCGACGCGATCGTGGGCGAGATCCTGGAGCGCACCCCCCAGCTCGATCCCAAGGTCGCCTCCCAGCTATGAGACACCTCGCCGTGGCCCTGCTTCCCCTGCTCCTCGCCGCCCCCGCGCTCGCCCAGGAGCGCTCGCTCCCGCCCGCCGACGAGCGCGCCGGCCCGCGCGAGTCGCGCAACTCGATCCGCAACAGCCTGCGCCGCCTGCGCCGCGAGCTCGGTATCGAGCGCTCGATGGTCGAGGCCCAGCTGCGCGGCATGCTCGGGCGTCGCCCGCCAGCCCCCGATTGGCGCCCCCGTCGCTCGGGCCGCGGGCGCCTGGAGCGCGGGCCCGGGGGCGTGCCCATCCTGCACCTCGAGGGGACGCCCGAGGAGATGGGCCGCCAGCACGGCGAGCTCCTCCGCGACGAGATCGGCGCCCTGCGCAGCTACGTGCGCGACTTCGTCGGCGCGCGCCGCCTGCGCCAGGCCGCGCGCCGCGCCGAGGCGCTCTTCGCCGAGGACATCCCCGAGCGCTACTACCGCGAGGCCGAGGCCCTCGCCCGCGCCGCGGACATGCCCCTCGTCGAGCTGCTCTTCGCCCAGTGCTTCACCGACATCTACCGCGTGTTCGGCTGCTCGACCCTCGCCGCCGAGAGCTCGACCGGCGAGGGCACCTTCCTGGCGCGCAACCTCGACTTCCCGACCCTGGGCTACCTCGGCCGCTACTCCCTCGTGATCGTGGCGCGCCCCCGAGGGCGGCGCCCCTTCGTCTCGATCGGCTGGCCGGGGATGCTCGGCGTGCTCTCTGGCCAGAACGACGCCCTCGCGGCGGCCGTGTTGGTCGTCCACGGACTGGAAGGCGCCAGGCCCGGCCTGCCCTTCCAGTTCGCCTTCCGGCGCGTGCTCGAGGAGTGCCAGAGCGTGGATCAGGCCGAGGCCCTGCTGCGCAAGACGCGCATCACGGTCACCAACAACCTGATCGTGGCCGACCGCCAGGGCGGCAAGCGCGTGCTCGAGCTGCACCCCGAGCACATCTCCGCCCGCGGGCCCGACGCGGGCGGACTGCTCAGCGCGACCAACCACTTCTTGCACGAGTCTCGCCGGGTGGAGCGCTTCTCCTTCACCTACCTCAACTCGCGCCGCCGCCTGCAGGCCGTGCGCGACACCTGTCCAGCCGCGGGTCCCTTGCGGCTCGAGCGCGCGCGCCAGGCGCTGGACGCCGCCTCGACCCCCTTCACCTGTCAGAGCATGGTCTTCCTGCCGCGGACCGGCGCCCTCGAGGTCGCCTTCAGCGTCCGCGGCTCGGCGACCAAGCGCCGCTTCGTCCGCCTGGAGGCCGAGCATCTCCTCGCAGCCCGCTGATCCGAAGCAGGGGGATTACCCCCTCGCCGAACCAGGCGCTAAACTCCCCGGGTATTAGGGAGAGGCCGTGGCGACGCCCTACGACATGACCTTCGTGCGCGTGATGATGCGCGAGGCCGGGACCGACCAACCCAGCGCCATGCGCTGCATCGAGGTCGTGAACGGCCAGGCCCAGCAAGGCCGGCGCGTGAACGCTGCGCAGGTCGCGCTGCAGATGGGCCTGATCAACCAGGACCAGGCGCGCAACATCGACGCCACGGCGCGCCGAGAGCTCCAGGGCCAGGGCCAGCGCCCCGGCGGCGCCGCCCCGCCGCCCCGCCCCTCGGCCCCGCCCCCCCGCCCCGGGGGAGCCGCGCCGCCGCCTCGTCCC
>CALDQK010000129.1 GCA_937911525.1 uncultured bacterium | reverse complement strand
CTCGATCGCGGCCAGGAGCAGCTCGCGCGGGACCTCGCTCCGCCGGTAGATCAGCGCGCCGCCCCGCCGCTCGACCTTGAAGCTCGTCGAGTCGACCAGGCAGCGCCGGTCGCGGCTGCCGACGCGGCGCAGCTCGAGGCGGCGCGCGCGGCGGGTCAGATCCAGCGCGAGCGCCTCGGCGCTGCCCAGCTCGTCGTCGAGGCCGACGTATGCGGCGCAGAACCACTCCAGCTCGCGCGCGCCCTCCTCGGCCGTGTCGGGGTCGAAGAGCCCGAAGCTGTGGGCGACCTTGGCCAGGCGCAGCCGGCGCCGGCTGGCGGGCAGGGCTGCGCGGCGCAGGCGGACCGAGTGCAGGTCGAGGGCGACCAGCTCGTCGTCGCTCTCGGCGCGGGCCAGGAAGTTGGCGAGGTGCAGGTCGGGGTGGTCTCCGCCGGCGCGGAAGATCTCGCGCACCGAGCGGGCCAGGGCCGCCAGCAGGCGCGGGCGGCGCTCGCGGTCCTCCGCCGCGCGCAGCTCGTCGATCAGGCGCGGCAGCTCGCGCGTAGAGGCCACCTCGACCGTGGCCAGGTTGCTCCCGACCAGGAGCCCCAGCCCGCCCCGCTCCTCGGCCAGGAGCACCGCGCGCGGGACCGGGATCCCGGCCGCGGCGAAGCGGCGCAGGGCCGTCCACTCCCGCCGCGCCGAGCTGGCCTTGAACAGGTGCACCAACCGGTCGAAGAGACCGCGCACCTGGAAGCGCTTGCAGAACAGGGCGCCCTGCTCGGTCGGCACGCGCGCCACGGTGCGGATCCGGTTCTGCTTGACGACCGCGGCCCCGCTGACCTCCTCGGGCGCGCGCAGGTGCGCGGCCAGGACCTCGCGGGCCACGCCCTCCCAGGCCGGCTCGACCCAGAGTCGGTGCGCGCGCAGCGAGAGCGCGGTCGGCTTGCTCAGTTCGTAGGAGGGCTCGCTCACGGGCCCCCTATCCTGACGCACCGCCCCGACCATTGCGCGCGCGAGTGAGCGAGGGCGGGTGACGAACTGGTGGCAAGGACGAGACGCGGCTTGGACGCGGGCGGTCGAACGTCAGGGCCATGAACAAAGCCGCCCTGCTCCTCCTCGTTTGCCTCGGACCCCTCGCCTTCCTGGCCTGCTCCGCTCCCGACGCGCCGCCAGCTTCGCCGCCTCGCGCGGGCGTCGAGGCGAAGCTCGAGCTGCTCGAGCGGATCGAGGCAGCCCTTCCCGCGCCGGTGCAGAGCGAGCGCGAGCTCGAGATCTACGACGTGCGGGACCTGGTCTCGCGGCTGCCCGACCTCCCCGGGGATCGGATCCGGGTCGGGGACCGGGCCCAGCTCGAAGCGCTCGAGGGCTCGGAGCGAGCCTCGGCCGACGACCTGGTGCTCGAGTACTACGACGTCGAGGACATCGTGGGGCGCCCGCCGAACTACCCCGCACCGCAGCTGGGCCTGAACCTCAGCGGCGGTGGCGGCGGTGGTGCGAGCAAGGCGGCCAGCGCGGCGCGGGCCAAGCAGGACCTGCCCGAGGGCAGCAGCTGGCGCCGCTCGCCGCTGCGGCCCCACGTGACGCGGCTGAAGGTCGGCGAGACGGAGTTCCTGCCGCTGCGCGCGCAGCAGGCCAGCGTGCGGATCGACGGCTTCCGGGCCCGGGTGGTGCTCGACCTGCTCTTCGCCAACGAGCACGAGCGCAGCTACGAGGGCACCTTCCAGCTCCGCCTGCCCAGCGGCGCGACGCCGAGCTTCATGGCCTTCGGGAGCACGACCCTGGCCGCGGTCAGCAGCCAGAGCCCCGATCCCCAGAGCCCCCAACCCCAGAGCCCCGATCCTCAGAGCTGGGTCCTGCCCGCCAGCGCGAGTCAGGGCGCCGAGGCCTCGGACCCCGAGCAGCTGCTCGCTGCGCGCGCCGCGAGCTGGGGCCAGCCCAAGGTCGCTCGCGTCGTCGAGCGGCGGCGCGCCTCGCGGGCCTATCACGACACCGTCCGCCGGCGCAGGGTGGACCCGGCGCTGCTCGAGTGGAGCGGGGCGGGCGTGTTCTCGGCGCGGGTGTTCCCCCTCGGGCCCCAGCTGCTGCACCGGATCGTGTTCGCCTACGAGCTCGACCTCGACCCGCGCGGCGAGCTGCGCATCGACCTGCCCCCCGGGCCGCAGACCGTGCTCGACCTCGACGTCGCGGGCGCCCCGGACGAGGTGGAGGTGGACCCGCCCCTCGAGCTGCGGCGCGCCGGCGGGCGGGTGCGGGCTCGCCTGACTCAGCCCAGCGGCCCCGTCGTGGTCCGGGTCGCGCGCGACGCGCCGGTCCTGGTCGGCGGCGACGCAGCCGGGACCTTCCTGGCGACGCGCTGTCGACCCCAGCTTCCGCCGCCCCTTCCGCGCCCGGTGCGGCGCGCGCTCTTCCTGCTGGATGCCTCGGGGAGCGCGCGCTCGAGCTACGCCCGCTACCTGGATCTGCTCGAGGCCTTGCTGGAGCAGGGCGGAGCCGCCGAGATCGGGCTGCTCTGCTTCGACAGCGAGGTCGCCTGGTGGCGTTCGGACTTCGTCGAGAACACACCCGCCAACCGAGCCGCGCTCCTCGCGCACGCCCGCGCCCAGCAGCTCGTGGGCGGGACCGACCTCGGCGCGGCCCTGCGTGCCGCGGCCCCGCTGAGCGTCGGGGCCGACCTCTTCTTGCTCGGGGAGGGCGCCGCGACCTGGGGTGAGGTCGATCTGGCCCCCGCGGCCGAGCTGCTGCGCGGGCCCCTCTTCGCCTACCGGGGCCCGGGCGCCGACCTCGGGACCCTGAACCGGCTGGCCCGGACCAGCGGCGGCGCGGTGTTCGCGCTCGGCGCCGAGCTCGAGCAGCTGGGCC
>CALDQK010000128.1 GCA_937911525.1 uncultured bacterium | reverse complement strand
GTCCGCCTCTCGGGCGGCCAGAAGCAGCGGATCGCGATCGCGCGCGCGCTCCTGGCCGACCCGCCGCTCCTGATCCTGGACGAGGCCACCAGCGCCCTGGACGCCGAGAGCGAGCTCCTGGTCCAAGAGGCCCTCGACCGCCTGCGCGCCGGCCGCACCACGCTCGTGATCGCGCACCGCCTCTCGACCGTCCGCGACGCCGACCGGGTCGTGGTCCTGGCCGAGGGCCGCGTCGTCGAGAGCGGCCCCCACGCCGAGCTCCTCGCCCGCGACGGCCTCTACCGCCGCCTCGTCGAACGCCAGTTCGCGGGCTCACCCGCCTGAGAGAGCCCGCCCCATGCGCGCCGCCGTCCTGACCGCCTACCGCCAGCCCCTCGAGCTGCAGGAGCTGCCCCAGCCCGAGTGCCCCGCTGACGGGGTCGTGCTGCGCCTGCTCGCCAGCGGCGTGTGCCGCTCGGACTGGCACTCCTGGAGCGGCTCGGACCCCGACGTGGTCCTCCCGCAGATCCCCGGGCACGAATACTGCGGCGAGGTCGTGGCCGTGGGCGAGCGCGTCCAGCGCTGGCGGGTCGGTGAGCGGGTGATCGCGCCCTTCATCCTCGCCTGCGGCGCCTGCGCCGACTGCGCGGCGGGCAACCAGACCGTGTGCGCGACCCAGGTCGTGCCCGGGTTCACCGCGCCCGGGAGCTTCGCCGAGCAGATCGCCGTGCCGCGGGCCGACGCCAACCTGACCCGCCTGCCCGAGGGAATGGACCCCGCCCTCGCCGCCGCCCTCGGCTGCCGGGTCACCACCGCCTGGCACGCCCTGACCGGGCGCGCCGCGCTCCAGGCCGGTGAGTGGCTGGCGATCTTCGGCACCGGCGGGATCGGGCTCTCGGCGCTCTTGCTCGGGCGAGCCCTCGGGGCGCGGGTCGTGGCCGTCGACGTGGTCCCCGAGAAGCTCGAGCTCGCCCGCTCCCTCGGCGCCGAGGCCACCGTCGACGCGCGCGAGGGCCACGCCTGGGAGGCCGTGCGCGAGGCGAGCGGCGGCGGCGCCCACCTCGCCGTGGAGGCGCTCGGCGTCGAAGAGACCACGGTCGGCGCGCTCCGCTCGCTGCGCAAGCTGGGGCGCATGGTCCAGGTCGGCATGCCGGCGGGCTCCCACGCCCACATGAGCCTGCCCATGGACGCGCTCTACTCGGGCCAGCTGGCGGTGTTCGGGACGCGCGGCATGCCCGCGCACCGCTACCCCTCGCTCCTGTCCACGATCAACGCCACCGGGCTCGACCTCTCGCCGCTGGTCTCGCGCCGGATCGCGCTCTCGCAGGCCTCCGCCGAGCTGGCCGCCTTCGAGGGGCCGACTCCGCCGGGGGTCGCGGTGATCACGGACTTCCTCGGCTGAGCGGGGAGCCCGCGAGCGCGGGGAGGGGTCCAGGCGGCGCCGCGGCTGGGCTCCCTATTCCCCTCTCCCTCTACACAGGCAAGACTGGGGGCGTCAACACAGGGGAGCAACCATGAACAACGGCAAGGCTGGGCTGTCCCTCCTCAAGGTCGTGAAGCGACGGCTCGACTCGACGCTGTCGATCCCCCCCGAGGGGGACGTCTCCCTCGGCGCCGCCTGGGCGCTCTTGCAAGACCACTGTAAGGCGTCCCCGACCGAGCTGGCGAGCCGCCTCGCGCAGCTGGCGCGCTGCGAGACCGCCGGCGATCTCACGCCCACCCAGGAGCTGCTGGACGCCCTCCCGCAGCAGCAGGCGCTCGAGCTGAACGTGCTGCCGCTGCGCCGGGAGGAGCAGGCGGTCGTGGTGGCGACGGCCAACCCCTTCGACTTGAGGCTGGAGTCTCAGCTGGGGTTCGTCTTCGGCTGCGGGGTGGTGCTGGAGGTCGCGCCGGCGGCGGCCCTGCGCGAGGCGATCGCCAAGGCCTACGGGGTCACGATCGAAGACCCGGCGGAGGGGAGCCTCGAGCTGAGCGCGGGCGGGGAGGGATCCGAGGTCGACTCCAGCAACAGCGCCGTGGCTCAGACGATCCTCGGCAGGGCGATCGACGCCCGAGCCTCCGACCTCCACGTCCAGCCCTTCTTGGGCGGAGCCGTGGTGCGCTTTCGCGTGGACGGCATCGCGCGCCGGGATTGCCACATCTCGGCGGCGCGAGGCGCCGCGGTGATCCGCTACTTCAAGGCCCGGGCCGGCATGGACCCGACCAACCCGACGATCCCTCAGGACGGCCGGATCCGACTCAGCCGCGGTGAGCAGCAGGAGTTCGACCTCCGCGTCTCCACGCTGCCGACCTCGGGGGGGCGGGAGAAGCTGGTGATCCGCATCCTGAGCAGCCAGCGCGAGTTCCGGCTGGGCGAGTCGGGGCTCTCGCTCGACGAAATGCGGCGGATCCGACGACTGGGCGCGCAGCCCTCTGGAGTGCTGCTGTTCTGCGGGCCGACGGGCTCGGGCAAGACCACGACCCTCTACTCGATCCTCAACGAGCTGAACTCGGAAGAGGTGGTGATCGCGACCGTCGAGAACCCGGTCGAGTATCAGATCCCTGGCCTCGCTCAAACCGAGGTCAACGACAAGGCCGGAATGACCTTCGCGGCCGCGCTGAGGTCCGTGCTTCGCCAGGACCCCGACATCATTCTGGTCGGCGAGATCCGAGACGAGGAGACCGCTCAGATCGCCATGCAGGCCGCGCTCACCGGTCACCTGGTGCTCTCGACCCTCCACACGCGCTCGAGCCTCGCCGCGATCCCCCGGATCGTCGACCTGGGCGTGGAGCCGACGGTCCTCTCCGAGGCGCTGATCGGCGTCGTGTCGCAGCGCCTCCTGCGGCGGCTCTGCCAGCGGTGCGCCGCCAAGACCAGCGAGCCCTTGACGCCCGAAGAGTCCGCCTTC
>CALDQK010000127.1 GCA_937911525.1 uncultured bacterium | reverse complement strand
CCCCGGGCGCCGCGCTGGCAGGTGGAGGTCGCCGCCCTGAGCGCCACCCTCGAGGCGCCCGCCGCGCTGACCCTGGCCGAGCCCTGCGCCCTGGCGCCGCTCCACGCCTGGCCGGGCGAGCGGCCGCGCTTGCCGGCCGCGCGCCGGCACGGCCAGCTGGCGCCCGGGCGCTATCGCGTCGAGCCGGCCGCGGGCGACCCGCAGGTCGTCGAGCTGGGCCCAGGCGAGGAGCGCGAGCTCCTGCTCCAGCCGCCGCCGCCGGCCCGCGACGGGGCGCTCGTGGTGCGCGTGATCGACGAGGTCGGCGCGCCCGTGCCCGACGCCCAGGTCAGCGCCCAGCTCCCCGACCGGGTCCTGAGCGCGCGCGCCGACGCCGGCGGCGTGGCCGAGCTGCGCTTGCCCAGCGCGGCGCTGAGCGAGCCGCTGACCGTCTCAGGCCGGGCCCCCGAGCGCGTCGCCGTGCCGAGCGTCGCCGCCCCCGGCGCGCGCGAGGTCGAGCTGGTTCTGGCGCGGCGGGCTGCGCTGGAGCTGGTCGTCTCGCCCGCCCAGGCCCTCGAGGTCGCGGTGTTCCGCGGCGAAGCCAGCCTGGCTCGCGCGCGAACCGACGCTCAGGGCCGGCTGCGCCTGGCCGACCTGCCCGCGGGCGAGGTCCGGGTCGTGATCGAGACGCCGCAGGGGGTCGAGGTCGAGCGCGCGCTCAGCCTGCCGACCGGCGCGCCGGTCCAGATCCCTTTGGAGCGCGAGTGAGCGAGGAGGAGCACGAGGACGAGGACCAGGACCGGGACGAGGACGAGGAGCTCGAGCCGATCGAGATCCTCTATCGCGACGAGGCGCTCGTGGTCGCCAACAAGCCCAGCGGGCTGCTGGTGCACCGGACCAAGCTCTCGAGCGACAAGGTGTTCCTGCTCCAGCGTTTGCACCACCAGCTGGGCCAGTTCCTCTACCCCGTGCACCGGATCGACCGGCCGACCTCGGGCGTGATCGTGTTCGGGTTCAGCTCCGAGGACGCGGGCAGGATCCACTGGGCCCTCAAGGAGGAGTCCGCGCTCAAGGAATACATCGTGCTCTGCCGGGGCGAGACCCCCGAGTCCTTCGTGAGTGAGCGCCCGCTGACCAACGCCAAGAAGGAGCCCCAGCCGGCGCGGACCGAGTTCGAGCGGATCGCGACCTTCAGCCGCTGCTCGCTCCTGCTCGCGCGGATCCAGACCGGCCGCCGCCACCAGGTCCGCCGCCACCTCTCGCGCATGGCGCACCAGGTGATCGGCTGCACCAAATACGGCAAGGGGCGGATCAACAACTTCTTCCGCGAGAACTACGGCCTGCCGCGCCTCTTCCTGCACGCGCACCGGATCCGCTTCCTGCACCCGCGCACGGACGAGCCCTTCGAGGTCCTCGCTCCCCTCGCCCCCGACCTGCGCGCCTTCCTGACCCGCCTCCCCGACGTGCCCCTCGACGAGCTCGAGGAGCGCTGGGGCTACTCGCTCCGAGAGCAGCCGGGAGAGGGGTAACCTGGCCGCCATGGAGCACCCCGCCAGCGTCCCCCCCAACGCCTTCGTGTTCTCGATCACGGTCCAGGCCGCCGATATCGACGCCCAGGGCCACGTCAGCAACGTGCGCGTGCTGGACTGGATGAACCAGGCCGCGATCGCGCACAGCGACGCGCTCGGCTTCGACGTGCCGCGCTACCGCGAGATCGGGGGGATCTTCGTGGTCCGGCGCCACGAGATCGACTACCACGCGCCGAGCTACGCCTCAGAGGAGCTGCGCCTCTTCACCTGGCCCGCAGGCAAGATCCGCCGCTCCCTGGCCGAGCGGCGCCACGAGCTGTGGCGGGTGGACGGGACGCGGATCGCGCGCGGCGGCCTCGGCG
>CALDQK010000126.1 GCA_937911525.1 uncultured bacterium | reverse complement strand
ACCGTGGGCCCCGCGCCGCGCTCGCCCTCGTGGCGGTGGCTGAACCAGGAGTCGCGCAGGGCGCGGCGGGTGAGCGCCAGACGCAGCCCCGCCTCGGGTCGGGCGGCGCGCGCCTGGGCGACCAGGTCGCGCTCCTCGGCCTCGCTCAGGGGGCGGCGCCCCAGGACCTCGCGCGGCTTGACCAGGGCCAGGTGCAGGTTCAGGCGCCGGAATGGCGCCGCCAGAGCCTGGATCGCCTCGCTCGCGGCGAGGGACACGCCCTCGTCGGTCGGGACCACCGCGATCGTGCGCTCCTCGAGCCCCTCGGGCATGAAGAGCTGCAGGTGGACGACCGCCTGCTCGACCACGAGGGCCGAGCCGAGCAGCTCCGGTGAGCTGAGGCGCACGTCGTGACCGAGGGCCGGCGAGGGGTAGACCTCGCAGCGGGCCTCGAGCGCGTTGCGCAGCCAGAGCTCGAGCCCCTCGGCGCCGAGGCGGGTCGGGGTGCGGTCCTCGAGGGCGTCGAGGCCCGCCGCCTTGGCCAGCTTGCTCAGGCTGTGACGGAGCTGCTCGGGGCGGTCGAAGAGGTCGAGGCCGACCACGCGCCCGCCGATCGCGAACGCGACCCCGCGCGCGTCCTCGGGCAAGGACACGCCCGCGATCAGGCGCTCGAGGCGCGCGCCGTGGTCGGCGTAGGCCTGCTCGAGGGCCGAGGTGCTGGAGCGCGAGCCGAGCTGGAGCAGCTTGCGGTCGACCTCGGCCCACACCTCGCTCTGGTCGCTGCTGGCCTCGTTGTTCGCCGCGTAGCTGTGGGCCACGTCGCGATTCAGCTTGCGGCGCAGGGTGTTGTGGCTGGCGCTGCCCGAGCTGGCGAAGGCGCGGCTCTGGTAGCTCCAGCGGCCGCGCTCGACGCAGCTGACGGGGACCTGCTGGGCCTGGTTCGCCTCGAGCAGGACCGAGGTGTTCAGGATCCGGTTCTGCTTGGCGCCCACGAGCTGCTCACCCGCGAGCAGGAGCACCCGCGCCCCGCCCGAGTTGGTCACCTGCAGGGTCGGGACGCTCCCGCTCTGGCTGACCTCCTTGACCTCGAGCGCGCCGGCGCTGAGGGCCTCGTCCAGGGAGACCGCCTCCACCTGGCGCGGGTCGCTGCAGAAGAGCGGGAACACCTCGAGCTCTCCCACCTGGCGGGGCTCACCCACCGAGATTCGACCGATCACGTCGCGCACGTAGCCCTGCATGGGACTCCTCCTCGCTGATAGGCACGAGAAGGGGGGCGGCGCGAGTTCCTTTCAGTCGAGCTGGAGCGAGAGCAGGGAGTCGAGGTCGAGCCCTTCGAAGTGACCGTCGCCTTCGATCACGTGGACCCGCCCCTCCCAGGTCGCGATCGCGAAGAAGCGCCGCGAGGGGCTGAGGTGGATCCGGTCGGGGTCGTGATCCAGGCCCGTGTAGGCGCTCAGGGGCGCGAGGCGCAGCACACGGTCCTCCTCGCCTGGGGCGACCCCTGCGAGCTTCGCGCGGGCCCGGGCCCAGCTGAGGAGGGCGATCCCGCCCAGGACGCCGTCGCCTCCCTTGCCGCCCTCCTTGCCGAAGGTGATCCAGAGCAGGCGACCGCTGGGGTCGAACTCCAGGCCGCGGTAGGTGGTGCTCTTGCTGAAGCCGCCCTTGTCCTCGTCGCCGAAGGCCGGCAGCTCGAGCGCGAAGGCGCCGCGCTTCGTCCAGCGGCGTCCCTCCTCGTCAAGGCGCTCGTAGACCCAGGTGCTGCCGATCCCAGCGACCAGGAGGTAGCGCGAGTCGGGGGTGAACTCGGGGGTCTCGCCCTGGATCGGGGTCGCGTCCTTCTGCCAGAGGAACTCGCCGGTTTCGGCGCTGAACACGCTCAGCTCGCCCATGTCCCCGCTGCTCGCGTAGAAGCGGCCGTCCTGCGAGAAGGCGGCGTTGCGCGTGGCGCCGCGCGGGCCCCGCGAGGATCCGGGCGGCTCGGTCCACGTGCCCGCGGCGTCGAGCAGGCGGGCGCCCTGCTCCTTCCCGTAGGTCACCGCGACCCGCTCCCCCGAGGTCGCGACGGCCTGGGCCCAGTCGCCCTCCGGCATGGCGGCCTGGACTTGATAGGCCGCGTAGAACTCCTCGGTCTCACCCTGCTTGGGGAGCTCTCCGAGCTTGGCGAAGGGGAGCCGGAGCACCCGGTGATCCCGGGCTGGCTCGTGGCGGCGGTGGACGATCCAGACCTGCCCGGCGCCCGCCGCGGCCGAGAGGATCTTGGAGTCGTTGACCGTCTGAAAGGTCGTCAGGACCTCGGGCTCGCCGCCGGCGCGCCAGCTCCAGCGGCGCACCACGTTGTCCGCCCCCGCCGTGACGAGGCGCTCTTCGTCGAGGAACACCCCCTGGGTGTCGCCGCAGTCCTTGATCTCGAGGGTCGCGCGCGGCTTGCACAGCCCGTCGCGGATCGCTCGCCACACATTGCGCTCGAAGTCGGGGTCGGGGCGGAGGCGCTGCCGCTCGTCGCGCAGCCAGCTGGCCAGGGCCTCGATCGAGTCCTTCTCGAGGTCGAGGTTGCGCTTGGCCGCCTCGGCCGCCTTGTAGGCCTCGTGCCGCTCGAGGAACTCCGCGCGCGCCGCTTCGAGCGCAGCCGCGGGCACGTCGATCGTCCGCAGCGGCGGCGCGTCCCGGCCGACGAGCGCGTCGTAGCGCTGATAGCTGAGCCAGAGGTCCTCCTCGGCGGCGAGCTGCGCGAGGGCCGCCGGCCAGGCCGCGGCGCGGGCCTCGCGCGCCGCCTCTTCGCCCGGGAGCAGGCGCGCCGCCTCCTCGGCGAAGGCGCGCCGCTCCGCTACGACCTGCCAGATCCGCGCGCCGAGGAAGGCCAGCGCCCCGAGCGCCAGCGCGAGGGCCGCGCGCCGCTTGCGGCGGGCCCGGATCAGGCCGGTCGCGACCCCGGCCTTGATCCCCTTGCCGAAGAGGTAGGCCTGCAGGTCGTCGCGCAGCTCGCCGCCGGTCTGGTAGCGGTGCCCGGGGTCCTTCTCGAGGCACTTGAGCACGATCGCCTGCAGCTTCTCGTCGAGCTCGGGGCGCAGCTCAAGGGGGGGCGGCGGGTCCTCGGTCAGGACCTTCTTGATGATCCCGATCGCGTCGCTGTCGCCGAAGGGGGCCTGGCCGGTGAGCGTGGCGTAGATCGTGGCGCCCAGGCCGTAGACGTCGCTGGCCGGCCCGAAGAGGTGCTTCTCGCCGGCGGCCTGCTCGGGCGGCATGTAGGCGGGGGTGCCCAGGACCTGGCCCGTCTGGGTCAGGCTCTCCCCGTCTCGGTTGAGGTCCTTGGCCAGGCCGAAGTCAGTGATCTTGGCGAAGCCGCTGACCTCGTCGAGGAGCACGTTGGCCGGCTTGAGGTCGCGGTGCAGGATCCCCGCCTGGTGGGCGAAGGCCATCGCGTCCGCGAGCTGGAAGCCGAGCTGCGCCGCCTCGTCGATCGGGAGCGGCCCGGTGCGGTCGATCCGTTGCTTGAGCGAGTCGCCCGAGACGAGGTCCATGACCAGGTAGTGGCGCCCCGCGAAGTTGCCCATGTCGTGGACGGCGACCACGTTGTCGTGCTTGAGCTGGGCGAGGGCCTTGGCCTCGAGCTGGAAGCGCTCGACCTCGGTCGGGTCCTCGCCGCCGAGCATGACCTTGAGCGCGACCGGCTGGCGGTGGTCGGGGTGCGTCGCGACATAGACCGCGCCCATGCCGCCTCGCGCGAGCTCCTTCACGATCGCGTAGTCGTGGAGGGTCTCGCCCTCGACGGGGAGCGGGATCCGGTTCGCCTCCCCGCCGGCGCTGAGGGTCCCCACGGTGTGGCCCATGGTCGAGCCGCCGCCGAAGTCGGCCGGCGTCGGCATGCGCTGCGAGTCCGCCGCGAGCTGGGCGCTGTGGAGCGAGGCCACGGTGGCCTCGCCGTCCGCGCCGGGGGCCAAGCCAGGGGGCTGGGAGGGCGCGGGGTTCTGGTAGACGCCCGAGGCGGCCAGGCGCGCGCTGTCGAGGGAGGTGACCGTCTTCTCGCCGTCGTCTGCGCCGGGCGCCATGCGGACCGTGGCGCTGGAGGAGTCGGCCACGTTGACGTTGCCCACGCCCGAGGCCTGGCCGGGCGGGAGGCGGACCGTCGCGCCCGCGTCGAGGTGGAGCGTCGGATCGGGGGAGGTGTCGGGGGTCGGTCGCAGGTAGACGCCCGAGGCCGCCAGGGCGGCGCTGTCGAGGGAGGTGACCGTCTTCTCGGGGTCCAGCTCGGTCGGGGCGCGGAATACGCCCGAGGCGCGCATGCGCTGGCTGTCGCTCTGGGCGCGCAGGAAGACCTGGGTCAGCTCGGCGATGGCTGCGGGCGAGAGGAGGGGCTTGAGCCGGTGGAGCACCCCCGCTCCGCCAGCCAGCGCCGCCTGGATCTGGTCGGGCCGCAGGTAGCCGCGCGCCACCGCGTGCTGCAGGGTCGCGCGCTCCGCTGGGGGGAGGTGGTCCACGGACATCACTATGAATCGTCCCGGGTGGACGCGCTAGCACTCCTTCGTTTCAAGCGGCATGAAATGAAAAGGCCGAATGGGCGACACTCCGACCCGGCTGCCTCCAACTTATAGGCACTTAGGCTTTCGGTTCATGATGTGTTCTTTTCTGAAAAGAAGGAAGGAAGGCACATTTATGTTCCGCCTCGCACCCCCCCTCGCGCTCGGCGCGATCGCTTGCGTCCTCGCCGCCAGTCCCGCCCAGGCCATGTCCGACCAGGAGCTCTTCCAGCGCCTGGTCCTCGCCGAGGCCTACGGCGAGGGCGAGCTGGGCATGGCGCTCGTCGCCCGCTCGGTCCTGAACCGGATGGCCATGCTCCAGAGCGGCACGGTCTCGCCCGGCTACTACCTGGCCAAGGGCACCTCGCTCCGCCACGTGATCCTGGCCTCGCGCCAGTACGAGCCGGTCAGCAACGGCGCGATCAACAAGCCCTTCACGGCCGCGCAGTTCGCCGCCGCCGCCCGCGCGATCTCCATGGCTCAGGACACGCAGGCCCTCCAGCGCGCCCTGCTCGCCAAGGGCCAGACCGCCGCCCAGACCGAGAAGCTGATCGAGGCGACCGGGTTCCGCACCCCGACCGCCTTCAACGACAGCAGCCAGAACTACAACCGCGTGCGGATCGGCAACCACGTGTTCAACGGCGACAAGAAGAGCGTGCAGACCGACGTCGGGGCCCTCTTCCAGAGGCAGTTCGGCGGCGGCGTCCCGATCTCGAGCGCGCCGAGCGGCTCGGTCCCGAGCCCCGCGAGCGCGAGCCCCTCCTTCACGGGCGGCGGGGCCCAGCAGCCCCCCTCCTTCGGCGGCAACAACAACACGATCGCGCTCGGCAGCAACGGGCGCTCGCCCTACACCGCCAAGGCGGGCTTCCGCCTGCCCGGCGCCACCGCTCAGGGCGCCGGCGGCGGCCAGGGGACCCAGCTCAGCGGCGGCGGCAGCGGGCCCAACGAGATGCTCCAGCTGCTGATCAAGCTCGCCAGCCAGGTCGCTCAGCTCGAGACCCTCTCCAAGTCCGACGACCCCAAGACGCTCAAGGACGCCCTCGCGTCGACGAGCCCCCTGCTCAAGGCCCTGACCAGCGTGGTCAACACCCAGGGCTCTGGCGAGGGCATGGACCTGGCCGGGCTGGCGCGCAGTCAGCAGCTCCGCGCGGGCGCCGAGCGCCTGGTCGATCGCGTCCGGGCCAGCGCCGCCCGCGCCGCCGGCGCCGCCTACACCGACCCCCAGGAGCGCGAGCAGGCGCTGAGCACCGCCCTGAACGGCGCGGACGCGTCGGGCTTCTCGTTCCAGAACGGCGGCAACCCGCTCTCGAGCACCGACGGCGGCCAGGTCCAGTTCAACGGCAAGTCCGTCTCGAGCAGCATGGTGTCCGACGTCTTGAGGCGGATTTCGGTCGCGGCCGGCGGCAAGGTCGTGAGCGTGACCAGCGGCGACCGCAGCTACGTCCCCCGGGGCGGCAGCCGGACCAGCCTCCACCTCCAGAAGCGCGCGGCCGACTTCTACGTCCAGGGCATGAGCCTGAGCGCGCTCTACTCGCTGCTCAAGAGCAAGTTCACCGAGATCTTCCCCGCCGGCCACGGCTTCGAGGTGATCTTCCACGGGCCCAACACCGTCACCGGCGGCCCGCACATGCACATTGGCCACCGCTCGAGCAACCAAATGAAGTGGATGCGCGAGAACGGCAGCTACCAGCGCGACTCGGGCCCCCAGCACGGCCAGCAGTAGTTCGGGGAGGGGGAGGGACGCCCTCCCCCGCTTCCCTCGGGCGCGCGCTCGCGCGCGGCCGAAGCTCGAGCGGGCTGGCTGAGAGAGGTCCGGTCGGGGGCAGCTCGCAGGGTGGGGCTATACTCGCGCAGCGGCCATGCAGCGACGAACACGACTCCAGCTCGGACTCCTCCTGGTCGCGTTGCCTGCGCTGATCGCCCTCTTCGCCTCGACCTTCATGTCGCCGCGCTTCCTCGGCATTCAGGCGGACGAGACCTACTCACCCTGGCCGGCGCAGCGGCTCTTGCGCGGCGACCTCCCCTACCGGGACGTATTCACTCACCGGCCGCCCCTCGACGTGCTCGGGAATGCGGCCGCGCAGGCGCTGCTGGGCGAGGGCCTGACGGCGTCGCGGCTCCTGCAGCTCGCGAGCATGATCGCGGTCGGCTACCTGCTCTTCGCGCTCCTGCGGCGCTGGGGAGCCACCCTGGCGGAGGCCGGCGCCGGCGCCCTCGTGCCGGCTTGCGTGTGCTTCCCCTTCTGGCCCCTGCCCGCTTCGCACTGGCAGGCGCTGCCTCTCGCTTGCGCGGCGGTCCTGGCGCTCGAGTCGCGACCGCTCAGCGAAGACGGAGTCAGCCCCGCCGGCTGGGTGCTCGGGGCCGGGGTCTTGGCGGGGCTGACCGGGCTGGTCATGCAGCCGGAGGGCGCGGCGATCTGCCTGTGGTTGGCGGCGCGCGTGTGGGGAGGCGCCGCCCCGCGGCGCGAGCTGGCGCTCCTGGTCGCCGGGGTGGCGATCCCGCTCAGCCTGTGCGCGCTCACCCTGGCCCTCGCGGGGATCGGAGGGGCGGCCTTCGACTGCCTGGTCGCCTTCCCTCTCCTGCACTACAAGTCCGTGTTCAACGACGTCACCCTCTGGGGGAGCGCCCCCACGACCTTCGGCTTCGTGCGCGAGTCCTACGGCGCGCCCGGGGTGTCGCTCTTCGTGCTGGCCGGTCTGCTCCCGCTGGCGGCCTTGGGGTTGGCGCTCGAGCGCCTGTGGCGCGATCGCTCGCGCGCGGCGGCGGCCGCGCTGGCCGGCGTCGTCCTGATCCTGGGGCTCTTCTTCAAGGGGCGGGCGGACTGGATGCACCTCATGTTCAATCTGCCCTTCCTGCTGATCGCGGCCGCCCAGCTCGTGCTGAGCTCGGAGCGCACGCTGCTGCGGCGAGCCGCCTGGGCTTGGTTGGGGCTCGCGCTCCTGGCCTCGAGCTGGCTGTTGGCCCTCAGCCTGGCCCGCGGGGTGACTCCGGGGCAAGCCTTCGAGGTCGACGCGCAGGAGCGAGCCCGGGTCCAGCGGCTGCTGGCGACGCTCCCGCCCCCGCTACGGGACGCCCCCGCGCTCTCGCTGCCCTATGGCGCGCCGCTCTACTTCTACCGCGCCGCGGAGGCGCCCCGGATCGACTGGGTGTGCCTGCCTTCGCTCGGCTACAACCCGCCCGGGCAGCGGGAGGAGATCGCGCGCTGGCTCGAGGAGCGCGAGGTGCCCGTGGTGATCCTGGAGTGGAGCCCGCTGGGGCTCGGCTTCCTGCGTGAGCCCTCACCGATCAGGGACGCGCTGCAGGCCTATGGGTCCTACGCGAAGGTGGGCGGCAGCGTGATCCTGATCCGCAAGGGGCGGGGCGGTGGCTGAGTTCGACCGCTACGCAGACGACTACGAGCAGCTGCTCTCTCACTCCTTGCTGGGGGGCTCCAGCGACTTCTTCTATGCCCACAAGGGCCGCTACCTGACCCGCGTGCTGGGACCCGACTTCGCGGGGCGGGTCCTCGACCTCGGCTGCGGCGGAGGCCGCTTCGGGCGCGAGCTGCTCGACCGCTTCCCGCGCGCTCGGGTCGACGGCTATGACCCCTCGAGCGCTTCCTTGGAGCAGGTCCCGGCAGAGCTCCGGGCGGCGGGGACCTTCTCGAATCGGCTCGCCGACCTTGGGCGAGACTACGACTTGATCACCGTGATCAACGTCCTCCACCACGTGCCCGTCGGCGAGCGCGCGGCGCTGCTCGCCGACGCGGCCGGACGACTCGCGCCAGGCGGGCGCCTGCTCGCGATCGAGCACAACCCCCTCAACCCGGCCACCCGCCTGGTCGTCTCGCGCTGCGCCTTCGACGAGGACGCGGTGTTGCTCGGCCGGCGGGAGCTCCTGCGCTTGCTCGAGGAGGCTGGCCTGACCCAGGAGCGCGCCGACTACGTGCTCTTCTTCCCCCGTCGCCTCGCCTGGTTCGAGCGGGCCGAGCGCTGGCTGGGGTGGCTGCCGCTCGGAGCCCAGTTCGCAGCCCTCTTCCGCCGCTGAGCTCAGGACTCGCTGTAGCCCTCCAGGGTCCAGCGGGTGTAGAGCTGGCGCAGGCCGCTGAGCAGGTCGAGGGGGCGCCAGTCCGAGGGCAGCGCGTTGGCGTGGTAGCAGAGATCCTCTGCGCTCGTGGGCGGCACGAAGGCGATGAAGAGGCGCTTCCCGAGGATCCGCTCCACGGCGTGGATTACCTCGCGGAGCGAAGAAGGCCTCCCCGAGGCCAGCAGGTAGGTGGTCGCGCCGGGGGGCGGGGGCTCGCACACCCGACGGGCGAGGTAGGCGCCGACGTCCTCGCTGAACACGAAGTCCCGCAGCGTCGAGAGCCGCCCGTAGATCGTCGTCACTCGCCGGCGCACGCCCTGCGCCAGCAAGGTCTGGATCAGGCCCCGGCGGTGCTCAGGGTGGAGGAAGCCGTAGACGCTGGTCGGGCGATAGACCTGGGCGCCGAGCCAGCCGCGCCCTGCCAGCGCCTCCTCCTGGCGGAGCTTGAGCTCGCCGTAGGGGTGGCGTGGAGCTGGGGGCTGGGGGCTGCGCGTGACCAGGCCGCAGCCCGCGAAGATCCCACCCGCCGAGCTGACCAGGTGCACGCGCAGAGGGCGCTCGAGCTCCTCGCCGAGGGCCTCGGCCCAGTCGAGGACGGCCAGGTAGTTGGCGAGCTCTCGCTCGGTCTGAGTCGAGGCAGCGGAGGGGCCGGCTCGGCCTGCGCTCCACACGAGCGAGAGCTCCAGCTCGGGGTGTCCCTCGCTCAGGGCGCGCGCGCGTTGGCGGAGGGCTCCCAGCGCTTGGGCTCCCGCAGGCGTGTCCAGCTCCCAGCCCAGGGGGACGGTCTCCTCCTGGCTCAGGCTAAGTGAGCGCAGCGCGCGCAGGATCGAGCTCCCCAGGAGCCCGACGCCGAAGAGCGCGACCAGCTGGGCGGGCCGCTCAGGCGGCTGGAGGAGGAGCAGCTTCAAGCGCTTGGAAGTGCGCCAGCAAGACGCGATCGGGGGAGCGGTCGACGGCGAAGAAGGTCGGCTTGCCCTGCGTGTGCAGGACCACGCTCGAGACGTATTCCAGCGTGATTCCGCTCAGGAGCGTGCAGATCCCCCCAAAGAACATGATCGCGCTGAAGAGCGAGGTCCACCCGCGGACGTCTACGAAGCTGGGGTCCTGCAGCTTCCGCAGCACCACGCTGCCCCCGAGTCCGACCGCGATCAGCATCGCGAAGGCCCCCAGCAGCGCGCCTGCGCGCAGCAGGCGAGTTTGGGAGGAGAGGATCATGCGGCGCGCGTGCGAGAGGAGGCTGCGAAAGCTGTAGCCGCTCTGGCCGCCTTGCTGATGGCGGTCGTCGACGAGCTCGAGCTCGATCGGCTGGAAGCGGTTGGTGAACCAGGAGAAGGCCACGTCGAGGTAGGTCTCGTGTCCGCACAGGCTGGCCGCCGCGCGCGCGACCGAGCCGCGGATCAATCGGAAGCTGTTGAACTGCTGGATCACCGGGTTCCCGGTCAGCAGCACCAGCAGGCGCTTGAAGAGGCGACTGCTCAGGTCGCGGTAGCCCCAGCCGTGGACCCGGCCGACCGGTTTGGCGTAGACCACGTCAGCGCCCTCGCGGGCGAGGACCCCCAGCAGGGTGGGGATGTCGCGGGGGGGGTGCTGGAGGTCTTCGTCGAGGGTCACCACGAAGTCCCCCGAGGTGTGGAGGATCCCGGCGATCGTGGCGGGGTGCTGGCCGAAGTTGCGGGCCAGGGTCACGACGCGGATCCAGTCGTGCTCGGCCGCGAGCTCCGCGAGCAGCCGGGGGGAGTCGTCCAGCGCCGAGTCGTCGACGAAGACCGCCTCGCGCAGCTCGAGCGGGGCGCCGCTCTGCTCCCACTCGCTCCGCAGCGCCGCGAGCTCGTCGACCAGTCGCCCCAGGTAGTCCTGGCCTCGATAGACAGGCGTCACGGTCGAGACGCTCACGCGTTCGGCAGCGGGGCGGCGGTCGTCGTCGGGGTGGGGCATCGGGCTCCCATTCTCGCGCATTCGGAAGCGCTTGCAGGGCCCGCGGGGGGGGCGCTTCACCGCGACGAGCGCCCAAGCCCCCAGATCGGCCCGGCTGCCCCTCGCTGCCTGGCGGTTCCAGCGGGAGGCGCGTCGTGTAGCGCTCAAACCGGACCGCAGTTGATAGCTTGGAGGCATGGTCACGATCTCCAGGCGGCAGAAGAAGCCCTTCAAGGGAATCGCGGGCAACTTCGGGGTCGAGTCGGACGACGCGGTCCGCGGCGTCGTGCTCCCGGTCGAGGGGCGGGCTTACTACGCCTCCCTGGTCGAGGGTCACTGGCGCTACTGGATCCGCCGCCAGGAGGACGAGGCCAAGTCCGCCGAGAGCTTCGCGGACGCCGTGGGGCGCCTGCTGCCCATGCGCAGCAAGGCCTTCGTCTCCCGTCTCAACGACCACGCCTCGGGGCCGATCCAGCCGACCTTCTTCTCGCGGCCCAACGGGGACGCGGTGATCTACGACCTCGAGGACCCCAAGGTCGTGGAGCGCTTCGCGCTGGCCTGCTCGGTCGGCGAGGCGCTCTCCCGCGCGCAGCGGGTGATCTCGCTCCGGCCGGGCTCGCGCCCCGAGCAGGCTACGATCCTCCAGGACGCCCTCCCGCAGCTGAACACCAACCTCAGCCTGTGGGCCGTCGACGCGCCTCAGCAGAGCCTGGTCTTCCTGCCCAACGCGATCCTGCTCCGGCGCGAGCGCTACCAGTGGGTCGTGCCCTTCACCGAGGTCGCGGTCCGCTTCGAGCTCGAGGCCCACGGCGCCGACGAGAACACCCCGACCGACGTCGGCATGCACCCCTCGGGGCGGCTGGTGACCTTCGGCGAGGTCCGGCTCGCCCTGAGCGATCAGCGGGTCAAGCTCCAGGTCAGCAACCCCGAGTGCGCCAAGCAGGCCGCCGCCGCGATCCAACAGCTGATCCACTTCGCGCCGCGCCAGCGCCGGCCGCTGGGGCCCGAGTCCGAGGACATTCAGCTCAACGCGCGCCGGCGCGCCAAGAAGAAGGCTCCGCCGCGGCGGGCTCCCCGCCCCGAGCCTCAGGTGCGCCGTCGCGACCCGCGCCGGCCGGCCCTCGCCGAGAGCGGCGGGACCTCGGTCGGTCGGATCGTGATCAAGTCGCGCGAGGAGGAGAGCGCGCCGGGCGGACCCAAGATCTCGATCGCGCCTCGCGGGGGCGCCGCGGCGGCAGCCGCGGCAGGAGCCGCCGG
>CALDQK010000125.1 GCA_937911525.1 uncultured bacterium | reverse complement strand
CCCAGCCGCCGCACCTCGCGCGCTCCCGCGCCCCGAGCCCGCGGCCGCGCCCGCCCCCTTCGCGCTGCCCGCCTTGCCCGAGCTGGCGCTGGCTGGCGTCGAGGTGAGCGGGGTCGCGCTGCGCGTGGAGGACCGCCGCGACGGCCTGGTCGAGGAGCTCCGCCTGCGAGCCGAGGTCGCGCCGCTCCAGATCGGCGCCGCCAGCGAGCCCGCGGGGCTCAGCCTCCAGCTCGAGACCCTGGCCTGCGGTTCGCTCGAGCTGCAGGGCTCCCTGCGGGTTCGTCCTCGCGAGCTGCGCGGGGAGGTGCGTCTGCAGGGGAGCGCGCTCAGCAGCGCCCCCCTCGCGCGTTACCTGCGGCCGCTCGGGTTGGAGCCGACCCTCGCCGCGGGCGCCCTCCAGGCTCGCGCTTCGACGCGGCTGGCGCTCGGGCCCGAGGCCCTCGGGGCCGAGGCCGAGCTGACGGAGCTGCGCTTCGAGCCGAGCCGCGGGGCCGCGCCCCTGGTCGTGTCGGGGGTCCGCCTGCGGGCGCCCAGGCTCACCCCGAGCGAGGTCTCGGTCGAGGTCGTCGGCGTCGAGCGGGTCGCCCTCGAGGTCGCCCGGCGGCGCGACGGCGCGCTGGACCTGCCGGGCCTGCGCGTGCTCCCGGCGCCCCCCGCCTCCAGCAGCGCCGCTCCCCCCTCCGAGCCGAGCGCCCTGGTCGAAGCGGCCGAGTCCGAGTCCGAGGGCCAGGCTCCGCGCGAGCCGAGTCCGCCGGCGGCCCTGCCGACGCTCCGCCTCGACGAGCTCTCCCTGGGGCGCCTCGAGCTGCGGGTTCGCGACGAGGTCGAAGGGCTCGACCTGCCCCTCACGCTGCGGGGGCAGCTGCGCGAGCTGAGCCTCGACCCGCGCCACCGGGCCGCGAGCGAGGCCAAGCCCGCGGGCTTCGACCTCTGGCTCGAGCTGCCCGAGGTGGTCGCCTCGACCCACCTCGCGGGCGAGCTGGAGCTCGCGACCACGGGGGCGGCCCTCGAGGGCACCCTCGGCGTCGAGGGGATCACCGCCCGCGCCCTGGAGCCCCTCCTGGAGCGCGCCGGCGTCCGACTCCGCTTCGCCGAGGCCGGCGCCCTGGGGCTGCGCTACGCCGCTCGGGTCGACCTCGGCGAAGAGGTCGAGGTCGGCGCGAAGCTGAGCGAGCTCGCCCTGCGGGACGCGCGCGAGGAGTGGGCCGGCCTGGGGCTGCTCGAGCTGAAGGGCGTCCGCTTGGGCTCGAGCGGGGTCGACCTCGGCCAGATCGAGGTCAAGGGACCGCGGCTCAAGGCCCGCCGCGAGGCCGACCAGCGCCTGATCGTGGCGGGGATCGAGCTGGGCGTCGCGCCCGTCGCGACGAGGGCCAGCGTCGCGCCGCTCGCGAGCGAGGGCCTGGCCCTCGACCGCGGCCGGGGGGGCGAGGGGGAGGGCGACGCCGCCCCCGTCACGAGCGCTCGACCCGCTCCAGCGTCGCCCGCCCAAGAGGCGCGCGGGCTCTTGCCGCGGGGCCTGCCGCGGGTGCGCCTGGGCGGCGTGCGGATCAGCGAGGTCGGCCTGGTCTTCGACGACCGCGCCCGCGCGGAACCGCAGGAGCTCACGCTCTCGCTGCGGGTGGAGATCGACGAGACGGTCCTCGCCAAGCGCGCGCTGGATCCGCCCCTGGCGCTGCGCGTCCGCGGCAGCCTACCCGAGGTCCTCGACCGCCTGGCCCTCAACGCGACCCTCCGGCTCAGCCCCGAGCAGGCCCAGCTCGGAGCGGGGCTGCGGCTGGCCAAGCTCCGCGCCGGCCCCATGGCCGAGCTCCTCCCGCCGGGGGTCCGGATCGAGGTCGAGGACGGCAACCTGACGGCGCGCCTTGGGGCCGACGTGGCTCCCGTCGCCGCGGGCGGGGTCGCGGCGCGGGCCGTCCTGCGCGAGCTGAGCTGGCGCGACGGCGAGCGCGAGCTGCTGCGGGTCGAGACGGCCAGCGTGGCGGCGCGCCGGATCGACGGCGCGGCGGGGCGCTTCGAGGTCGACTCGCTGCGCTTGGCGGGGGTGCGGACGAAGGTCGAGCTCGGCGAGGCCGGCGCGCTGCGGGCGCTCGGGGTGTCGGTGACTCCCCCGGCCCAGGAGCCGCGCAGCGAGGGGGCGCCGGCCGAGGAGGAGCCGAGCGAGGAGCCAGCGACTCAGGAGCCGGCGAGTGAGGAGCCGGCGAGGGCCGAGCGGACGCCCGAGGAGGAGGCGCGCGCCAAGGCGCTCGTGGCGCGGGAGGCCAGGCGCGCAGCCATGCGCTTGCGGCGGTCGCTCCCCTACCTGGAGCTCGGGCTGCTCGACCTCGGGCTGGAGCGGGTCGAGGTCCGCCGGCCGCGGGCCGCGCCCGTGGTGGTCAAGGGCCTCCGCCTGCGCTCGCGCTCGCCCTTGGTCCTGCCGGGGGCCGACGTCGCCAGCGCGCCTCCGCTCCAGCTGCACCTGAGGGGAGCGGTGGCGCCCCTCGTCAGCCAGATCTCGGTCGAGCTCGACGCGCGCCCCTTCGCGCTCGAGCCCGACGTCGAGGTCCGCTGGGACCTGGACGGCCTGCAGCCGCGCGGGGTGGTCCAATCCTTGCCCGAGCTCGAGGGCAAGCTGATCGGCGAGGCCGACCAGCTGCGCCTGCAGGGCTCGCTGCGAGCGAGCCTGCGTCCGCGGCGCCGCGAGCCCTTCGACTTCCGCTTCGTGCAGGAGGGCTTCGGCGCGCAGCTCGGGATCAACGAGCTGCGGGTGCTCGCCGGGGAGGAGGTCCTCGCCGGCTGGGACGGGCTCGAGGTCGTCGTCGACGCGATCCGGCCCGAGCGCCTGAAGCCCGGCCTCCCGCGCAAGGGGCCCGCGGGGCTGCACGTCAGCCTGATCGAGCTCAACACGCCCCGCCTGCGCGCCTGGCGCGACCAGAGCGGACTGCACGCGCTGGGCTTCCGGATTCCGCCGCCGCCGGCGCCCCCTCAGCCCGCGCCCGAGGCCGAGTCGTCCCCCGCCGCCCCCGCGGCCGAGCCCGAGCCGCCCGCTCCCGCCAAGCCCGCCCCCCAGGCGCCCCAGCCCGACCCGCCCCTGGTGGTCGTCGAGCGCGTCGTGGCCCGCGGGGCGGACGTGCGGATCGTCGACCGCAGCGTCGACCCGCCCCTCTTCTTGCCCCTCACGAACCTGGACCTGAGCGTGCGCGGCCTGACCAGCGCCGCGCTCTACGAGCACCGCCAGATCCAGCTCGCCCTCGAGCTCGAGGCGGGCTCGATCCCGCTGCGCGGACCCGAGCCCAACGAGGCGCCGGCCTGGCAGGCCTTGCGCCTCGAGAGCCAGGTCGGCCTGTGGCCCAAGCCGCACGGGCGCGTGCGCGCCACCCTCCGCGACTTCCAGCTGCGCAACCTCTCGGGCGCCGCGGGCTCCAAGGGGACCACGATCGGGGAGGGCACCCTGGACGTGCTCGCGCAGCTCCGCCTGACCACCGAGCAGGACCTCGACGTGAAGGTCCTGACCGAGCTGGCCGACCTCTCGGTGAGCGAGGGTGACGAGGGGTGGCTGCGCGAGCAGCTGAAGCTCCCCCTGCCGACCAACGCCACGATCGTCGTCCTGCGCGGCGGGAAGCCCGACTTCGAGATCCCCCTCGACCCGCCCGTGTTCAACGTCGAGGGCCTGAACGCCGGCAAGGTCGCCGGGATCGTGTCCCTCGAGCTGACCCGGATCCTCTCGCTGCACATCGTGAGCGTGGTCAAGAACGCGCCCTTGACCCTGCTCAAGGGCCTCGGCGGGGCAGCCAGCAAGATCCCCGGCCTGGGCCAGGGCCTGGACACCCTTACCGGCCTGGGCGGCGCGGCGCTGAACGACGTCCCCCTCCTCGGAGCGGGCGAGCGGGCGGACGCGCTGCGGCTGGAGTTCCCCGCCGCAGAGAGCGCTCCGGGCGCGGGCTGGGAGGGGCAGCTCGCCAAGCTCTGCGAGAGCCTGGACAGCGACACCCGCCTGCGGATCCGCCACGAGCTCGGCCGCCAGGACCTGGCGCGGGCGCGCCAGCTCGCGCGCGTCAGTCCGCGCGACCGCGTCGCGCTCGTCCAGCGGCTGCGGAGCCGCGAGAGCCAGCTCCTCGTCGCGCTGGAGCGCGCGGCCCTGCGCGCCCGCGGACACCTCCTCGCCGAGCGCTACCAGGCCGCCGAGGCCGCCCTGGCTGAGTGCGGCCGCCGGCGCCGCCAGCTCGGCCGTCTGCAGGCCTCGCTGGACGAGGCCTACGGCCTGCTGGAAGGCAACGACGACCCCCAGCGCCGCAGCCGCCAGGCGCTGGTCGCTATTGGCGAAGCTCGCCTGCGGCGGGTGGTGGCCGAGCTGGAGCGGCGCTTCCCCGAGCTGCGCGAGCGGATCAGCGTCGCCCCGGTGGGCTACGACGCGCGTCCGACCCACGAGCACGGCACGGTCCACCTCGAGCCCCTCCACGACGAGGAGTAGTAGGGCTCGAGAGTGGGGAACCCTCGCCCGTGCCCGTCTGACCACTCCACCCATCTCCGGCCTGGCCTCCGAGCGGCGCGAGGACGGTCGGAGGGCGGCAGGACGTGGCGCTTTACGAAGGAAAGCAAGAAGTGAGGAAGGAGAGGAGATCGGTAGGATCTGCGAGCTCAGCCTCGAGGAACGGAGCGTAGCCAGCGCTTCTCAAGTGACTGCTTTCGCCTGCCCGCCAGCCGCAGCCTTCCTGTCCTTCTTCGATTCCTGCTTTCCTCCATATGCGCCGCGTCTGGACGCCCTCGCCTCACGAGCGTGTGGCCCGAGTTGTATGGGATCGTCAGCCGTGCACGTACGTACGTGCACGAAGCGTGTCCGTCTTCGCTTCCGAACTAGGCCTCTGGCTCGGGGCGCGGGGCGCGCGCGAAGGTGGGCAGGGCCGGCCCGGAGAGCGCGGGCGGGTGGCCCCCGCCTTCGCCAGGGTCGGCGGGCTCGCGCGCGAGGGCCTGGATCTCGGGCAGGAGCAGCTCCTCGAAGAGCGTCTTGAACACGCTCATGATCGGGACGGCGAGGAGCAGGCCGAACAGGCCGAAGAGCTCGCCGAAGACGAAGAAGGAGAGCAGGAGCAGGATCGGGTTCATGCCGACCTCAGCTCCGAGGATCACCGGCTGGGTGACCGCCTCGACGCCCTCGGCAGCGGCGAGGGTGATCCCGATCCCGATCACGGCCCGGAGGAACTCGTCCTGGCCCGAGTAGGCGAGGAAGAGCGAGAGCCCGCCCGCGATCACGGGCCCAATGAAGGGCACGATCGAGAGGAAGCCCGCCGCGATCCCGATCGCGAAGGAGAAGGGCACGCCCGAGATCCAGAGCCCGATCCAGGTCACGACGCCCTTGACCAGGCAGAGCAGGAGCTTGCCGCGGAAGAAGGCGGCCACCTGGACGTCGATCTTGCGCACGATGTCGACGACCTGGCTGCGGTAGGGCCCGGGCAGGTGTTCGCGCGCGGTCTGAACGAGCCCCGTGAAGCTCATCAGCAGGAAGAAGGTGTAGACCGGGACCAGCATCAGGTAGCTGAAGAAGTGGCCGACCTTGGTGAAGGACTTGCGCAGCCCTTCGGTGAGCTTGATCCCCCACTGGGTGAACGAGCTGGCGTGTCCCTCGATCCCGCGCGCGAGCTTGGTCAGGTCCTCGCGGTCGATGTTGCGCGCGCCCAGCTCGGCGCTCACGAGCGCGGTGACCTGCTCGATCTTGCCGACCTGCCGCTTGCCGTCGTCGTTGCGGTCGAGGAAGAAGCCCTCGCTGCCCGAGCGGACGAAGGCCACGTGGGGGTGCGGCTCGAACACCGCCGGCCCCTGGTGATCGACCGGGGGGGGCGGCGGCTTGCCGAGTGACTGGTCGATCAGGCTCCGGTCGTGTTCGTCCTCGGGGTCGAGCACCCGCTCACCGACCAGCTGGCGCTGCACGTCCGCGAAGCCCTGCGCCGCCTTGAAGGTCAGGTAGAGCGTCCCCAGCGAGAGGATCAGGAACACCACGCCGAACAGGACCGTGACCGCCTTGCTCCGGGACACGCCGCGCGCTTCGGCGGCCTCGACCAGAGGGTTGAGCATGTAGGCGAAGAGCAACCCGAGCAGGAGCGGGTTGAACACGTCCTGGAGGTGAAAGGCGAGCCAGAGCGCGCCCGCGCACACCAGGAGCACGACGCCCCAGCGCAGGGCCCGCCGCTGTGGGCTGGCGTGCGCCAGGTTCACTCGGCCGGCACCTCACGCCCCTTGCCCAGCGGAACGCCGACGAGGGCGAAGCGCTCGGAGCCGCTGACGAGCTTGGGGCGCTCGTCCTTGAGCGCGACGTGGGGCGCGAACACCTCCTCGAAGTCGTAGACGTCGCGGAAGTCGGCCAGGGAGTCCTCTTCGGTCTTGCCCATCAGCCCCGCGTCGACGAGGTCGAACACCATCTGGCCGATGTCCTCGGTCTGGTCCAGGCCCCAGGCCTTGAAGACCATCAAGGTCAGCGGCCCGAAGAGCTCGAGGGCGACCTGGCGGGCGGCCTCGAGCAGCTCCTGCCCGGTCACGTGGCGCTGCTTGCCGGCCAGCTCCTGGCTCTTGCCCAGGGCGCGGAACACGAACAGGTAGGCCTGGAAGGGGAAGCGCCCCCGCTCGTCGGCGAGGCGCTGGACGGCGTTGACGAGGTCTTCGGTGTCAGCCACGGTGGGGCTCCAGTGCCGGCGTCAGGTGCTTGCTCAGCTCGAGGGCGATCCCGTCGAGGAGCAGCTTCACGTTGGCGTTGCGGCTCAGGTCGTCGTCGGCGGCGGTCAGCGCGTCGAGCGCGCGCTCGACCCGTCCCGCGGGCAGTTGGGCCAGGGCGCCCAGCTCGTCGCGTCCGGCGCCCGCGAGCAGCGGGCCCTGGGCGCCTTCGCGCAGGAGGAGCACGTCGCGCAGCACGCGCTGGAGCAGCCGCACCAGGCGCGCGACGCGATCGCGCTGCACCCGGCTCTCGCCCTTGCCGGGCTGGACGAACTCGGCCAGCAGCTCCTGGAAGCCCATCGGGTCGCGCCGGGCTCCAGCGGCCAGCCGCTCGACGGCGGCCTGGGCGACCTCGGCCAGGTCGAGGGCGTCCTCGGCCAGGGCCTGGCCGGGGCTGCCGTTGCTCCAGCGGGCGCGGGCCTCGACCTCCTCGGGGGCGACGCCCTCGCGGCGGAGGACCTCGGCCACCTGCTCGAGGCTGAGCTCGCCCGTCTGGAGCAGGCGACAGCGGCTGAGGATCGTGGGAATGACCTCGCTGGCCCGCTCGGCGATCAGGAGGATCAGCACGTCGGCCGGCGGCTCCTCGAGCGCCTTGAGCAGGGCGTTCTGGGTCTCCTCCATCAGGTCGCCGGCGCCATCGATCACGAAGGTCCGCACCGGGCTCTCGACGGGGGCGAGGGCCATCTCCTCGAGGAGCTTGCGCACCTCCTCGATCGGGATCTTGCTCTTGCCTTCGGGGCGCGAGAGGACCAGCACGTCGCCGCTCGTCCCGCGGCCGATCCGGTGGCAGGTCCCGCACTCGCCGCAGGGCACCCGCTCGCCGCCAGCCTGACAGGCCGCGGCCTTGGCGACCTCCAGCGCGAGCCGCCGGCGCCCGACG
>CALDQK010000124.1 GCA_937911525.1 uncultured bacterium | reverse complement strand
GCGCGCCCTCGCGCAGCCACACCAGCGAGCCCACGAGCGCCAGGAACCAGGCCGCCGCGAAGGCGATATGCAGCCCGGGCGCGAACACGTTCTGGAGGAAGGTCCAGAGCTTCTTCACGCGCTCGTCGCCTCCTCCTCCAGCACGCGGACGACGCCCAGGGCCCCGTCCAGTTCGACCCGCGCCCCGTCGGGGATCCGCTCGGTGGCGCCGGGGACGGCGACCACGGTCGGGATCCCGAACTTGCGCCCCGTGATCGCGGTGTGGCTGAGCATGGACCCGCGCTCGACCACCATTCCCTTGCTGGCGAGCATCAGGAACATCCAGCCGGGGTCGGTCTCGCGCGCGACCAGGATCAGGTCCTCGGTCTCGGGCAGCGGGATCGTGGGGTCGAGCACGACCCGCGCCGTGCCGACCACCTTGCCCGGGCTCGAGCCCAGGCCCAAGAGCTCGCCCTCGCCCGCGACCAGGGAGCCGCGCTCGATCAGCGAGTTCTGGCGCAGGGGGCCGAGGGTCGTGATATCGCGCCGCAGCTTCTGCTCCTCGTGGGCGGCGGCCTCGGCCCGGCGGAGGTCCGCCAGCGCCTGCAGGTCGTCGGTGATCCCCGTCCCGTCCACGTGGCCGAACACCTCGTCCATGCCGAGGTGGTAGACGTCGCTCAGCTCGCGCAGCGCGCCCGTGTCGACGAGGTGCTGGCCGATCGCGAGGAACACCTGGCGGCTGAAGCCGAACAGCTCGCTGCGGCAGTAGCGGCTGTTCTCGCGGTTGCGCACCATGCGCCGCAGGGCCGGCAGGGCCCAGCCCAGCAACAAGCGCTTGAGCGGCGCGAAGCCGAGCGCCTGCTTCAGGCGCCGCTCGCCGTCGCGGCGGCGCTCCTCCTCGGCTGCGCTCAGGCTCGCGACGCTCACGCCCTGGCCGGCGTAGGCCTTGATCGAGCGGATCAAGCTCACCGGCTGCATCCGCAGGCTCGGCTGCTCCAACTCCAGCTCCTGCAGCCCGCGGTCGCCCCAGCGGAAGAGGTGCTCGCGCACCGCCGCCGTGAAGCCGGCGTCGAGCTCGCCCGCCTCGAGCGCGGCCCAGAGCGCCTCGGGCGCCTCGCTCGCGAAGCGCTCGCGCAGGCCCGCGTCGGCGCGCACCCGCTCGGCCAGACGCACCGCCGAGAGCACGATCTCGACGCTGACCAGGGGCTCGCCCCCGCAGAGCAGGTCGCTCAGGAGCGCCGGGTCCTGCTCGCTCAGGCCCCAGGCCTTCAGCCGCGACTCGACCACGTCGTAGATCAGCGGCAGGTAGGTGTCGTTGAGCAGGGTCACGCCCCACTCCTGACCGACCTCGCCCCACAGCGCGTGGAAGCGCTCGCTCAGCAGGAGCGCGTCCTCGCCCTGAAAGCTCTGCGCGCGGTAGGGGCCGAAGCTCCGCTCCCACCACTCGTGAAAGCGCCGCACCGAGCGGCGGTGCGTCGCGTAGCCCCAGAGGAACTTGATCGCCGCCAGCCCGGCCTTGGTCCAGCGCGTGAACGCGCTGGCCTCGGTCTGGTAGCTGGCGCGGAAGCCCATCATCGCGACCCAGCTGCCCTCGAAGAGCGGGAAGAGCGGGCTCTGCTGGTGGAGCCGGTAGAAGGAGCTCAGGCAGTAATAGACCCGCCCCTCGAGGAAGCCGATCATGCGCTCCAGCGCGCTCCAGTTGGCCTGGAGCTCCCGCTCGGGCACGCCCAGCCGCCGGTAGCAGTCGGCGAAGATCACCCGGTAGAAGTAGCGCGCGAAGCTGTAGGTCAGCGCGGTCGTGACGCCGGGGAAGCTCTCGGTGACGTTGTTGTTGGTCCACACCCGCATGCGCCGGTAGTCGAAGGCGATCGGGCGGGCCTGGAGCAGGTAGACCTCGTCGCCGACCAGGCAGCCCTCGACGTCGACCGGCTCGCCGAAGAGCTCCTGGACCTGCTTGCCGAGAGCCTCCAGGCGGAGCAGGGTCGCCTCGTTCAGGCAGGGGACGTCCCGCAGCGCCTCGGGGACGGGCTCCTCCACCAGACCCTGCCCGGCTGCCTGGTCGAGGACCAGGCGCACGTCCTTGTGGGCCAGCTCCTGGTGCACGGCGGGCTCGCCGGGCGCGCGCTTGCCGGCCAGGAAGTAGTGGTCGCAGGGGGCGCGCTCCTGGACCACGCCCTCGCCCAGGCCGTAGGCGGCCACGATCACCGTGTCCCGCGCGGCGGTCTTGGGGTCGCAGGTGAAGAGCACGAAGGAGCGCTCGGCCGCGACCATTCGCTGCACGCCGGCCGCGACCGCGAAGGCCAGGAGGTCCATCCCGTGGGCGTGTCGGTAGAGCAGCGCCTCCTGGCTGAAGCCCGAGGCCCACACCCGCTTGAGCTTCTCGAGCAGGTCCTCGCGGCGCACGAAGAGGAAGCTCTCGGACACTCCCGCGAAGGGGTGCTCCGCCGAGTCCTCGCTCTCCTCCGCCTTCTCGGCCACCATGCTGGCGCGGACCGAGACCAGCTCGGCGTCGAGGCTGGCGAAGTGCTCGAGCGCCTCGTCGGCGATCCGCTGGGGCAGCTCGAGCGCCACGAAGAGGGCCCGGATCGCCTCGGCCGCCGCGCGTACGCTGGCGCCGTCCTCCCAGTCGATCTGGGCCAGCTCGGCCTCGATCGGCCCGCGCAGGCCGGCCACGACCTCGTCGAACACGGCGGTCGTGAGCACGTAGAAGGGCGGGACGTCGATCCCGGCGGCGGCCATGGCGGCTTGCTTGGCGAACTTGCCGCCGACCTCCTGGCTGCTGAGCGGCTGGCCCGAGAACACGACGCGCTTCACTCGCCGTGCTCCTTCAGCCACTCGATCGCTGCCACGCTCACCTCCCGCGGATCGCGGCCCACGATCGTATCGCCGACCAGGCCGCGCAGGCGCTCGACCGACACGTAGTGATCCTGGCCGACGAGCTGGAACTTGACCGCCTGCTTGCTCAGCCCGCCCAGGGGCAGGGCGGCCAGCGCGTTGGCCGCCCCGATCGGGACCCGCAGCCGCTTGCGCGGCGGCGCGAGCCCGCAGCCCTCGGCGAGCGCCGCCTGCAGCTCGGCCAGCGAGAGCGGGCGCTGGTAGCCGACGTGCAGCCCGCCGCG
>CALDQK010000123.1 GCA_937911525.1 uncultured bacterium | reverse complement strand
TCGCGGAAGAAGCCCCCGCCGAGGGCGAGGTCGACGTGCGTCGCCGCGCCAACCTCGGGCCGCAGGAGCAGCTTCAAGAGGCGCGAGCCATCCAGCAGCGAGGCACCGACCTCAGCCGCCGGGTCTCCGCCATGCTCGACGAGGCCCGTCAGGAGCGCGACATCATCCGCGTGACCTGCGTCAACGACAAGCTCACCCAGGTGAACGCCAACCTCCGCACCGTGGAGCAGCGCATCGACAACCTCGAGGACGCCGTCGAGGCCGACGACTCCAGTCGCCGCAACCACGAGTTCACCGTCATCACCGTGCTCGGCCAGAAGTTCGTGGTCCTCGACCGCGAGGCCGCGCAGTGCATCGGTCAGGACATCTTCGAGACGGGCGCCACCCGGGTCATCACCGAGATCGACCCGGACACCCCCACGGAGGATCCAAGGACCCTCCCGGATATTCCGCCAGGGGTGATCCCCTTCGTTCCGCCCCCCGAAAGCGGGACGATTTGATTCGAGCCTGATTGAGACCGCACGCGACCGGTTTCGCGAAACGAACCTCCGCAACATGCTTCGAATGATCATCCGCACGGTGTGCGTGGCAGCCCTCTTGTTGCCTTCTGCGACCATCGTATCAGCACAGGCTTGGCTCGGTGACCGTGCGAGGCGCGAGGGGCCCGGCTTCCGCGTTGGAAACCTCGAGCTGCATCCAGGAATCGGAGTCGAAGGCGGCTACGACAGCAACGTCTTCATGAGTGATGAACCGGTCGGCAGCGCGATCTTTCGGATCACGCCGCATTTTGACGTTTCGACGCTCGGCGAGCAACGCCGCGAGGATGGGGGGGAAGAGCGTACCCAGGCCCCCAAGGTCCAGTTCCGTGCCGGCGTCGCCGCGCCCATCTATGTCTTTCTCGAAGACCAGGCTCGGAATGACGTTGGCATCAACGGCGACCTGGAGCTGAGCATTCTGCCGGATGGTCCCGTGACCTTCTCGGTCTACGACCGGTTCTCTCGACGTGTCCGGCCCTTCACGGAGTCGGGGGCTGGGAACGACTTCGGGAGGATCACGAATGTCGCCGGCGGCAACCTCAGGTTCCAGACCCGCGGAGGGGTGTTCAGCGCCAACCTCGGCTATGACTTGACCTGGCAGTTTTTCGAGAACGATGCGTTCGACTTCGGGAACGCGCTGATTCATCGGGCGGAGGCTGGGGCCAACTTCCGATTCCTGCCCCACACCACGCTCTTCTACGATTTTACGGCCGACTTTACGAACTACCAGGATCCGTCGGTGCTACGAGTGTCTGACAACGTCAGAGTTCGGAATCGTGTTGGCCTCAATGGCGCGCTCACCCCGCGGCTCTCCGCCCTCGTGGCGGTAGGCTACGGCGCCGTCCTCGTCGACGATCCCACCCTCCGCGACTTCGATACGGTCATTGCGCAGGCCGAGCTGCGTCTCAAGCTGTCTCCCACCACCAAACTGACGTTCGGCTACGAGCGGGACTTCCTTGGCTCGGTCATCGGCAACTGGCGCACGCGCGACCGAGGCTACCTCAACTTCCAATGGCTACTTGGTGGCTCGTTCCTGTTGGGCTTCGACTCCTGGGTCGGCTACCTGAAGTTTGGGACCATTGTGGACTCGTCCGGGGCTCCCATCACGGTAGACGGTTCCACCGAGCGCTCGGACGTGATGGTCAACCTCTCGCTCTTCGCCGAGTATAGGTTCACTGATTGGCTCGCGTTGAACGCGACCGTGGGGTACACGGGCGACTTCACGGACTTCGAGTACGATCGCCTCATCGGTATGTCGCCGGTGGTCGATCCGGCCGACTTCTCCAAGTTCCAGGCGTGGCTCGGCGTCCGCGTCTTCTACTGACCCGTCTGAACGCTGGGCAGCCGGTCAGCAACGAGCTGATGATGCGTACTGCCCTCCTGGCGTTCGTTATGAGCCTGGCGGCCTGCGGGGCGTCATCAGCGCCATCCGAGCTTCCGCCGCCGCCCCAGGCCGACTCGAGCCTAGGGCCGGGTGACCTCTTCCAGGTTCGCGTGTACGGCGAAGAGGAGCTCAGCAATCGGTATCGCGTAGCGGAGGACGGGACCATCGACTTTCCGCTGGTGGGAAGAATCGAGGTCGCCGGCCTCGAGCCGCCGGCGGTCTCCGACCTCGTCGCCGCCCGACTTCGGCAAGGTGAGATTCTACTCGCCCCTCAGGTGTCGGTCCTCGTCGAGGAGTACAACTCGAAACGGATCAGCGTTATTGGAGCCGTAGCACAGCCGGGTAGCTTCCCCATGACCAACGGCATGACCGTCGTCGAGGCCATCACCTCGGCGGGCGGCTTCACGAACCTGGCGGATCAGAACGGTACCGTGTTGACACGTCGAAACGAGGAGGGGGAGCTGGAGCGGTACCGCGTGCCGGTGAAGCGGATCACGGAGGGTCGCTCATCGGATGTTCCGATGCAGAATGGCGACATCATCTATGTGCCGGAGCGGGTCTTTTGATGGGTAGCAACATGTCAGCGTTCCGGGCGATGCGTTGGGCGAGGCGGAGGGCTCAGCGTTTCGTGCGCGAGCGGATCTCCGACCATGAGTTCAGCAGCTTGGTCTCGAGTCGTGAGCTCGCTGAGTATCAGCGGGAGCTGGCCGATGCGGGGCTCGATTCACTCATCGAAGCGAAGCGCTTGGAGTTTCAAGAGAGTGTTACCGGATCCGAACTCAACAGCCGAGGTAAGCCTTACCGTTTTGGGGCGCTCGGTGCTTTGGGAAGGCTTCGTTGGTACGCGTTGGTCCGCAAGACGAAGCCACGAGTGCTGGTTGAAACCGGTGTATGCAACGGTGTGTCGAGTGCCTACATCTTGCTAGCACTTCAAATGAACGGGGAAGGCCACCTACACTCGATTGATCTGCCGGAGTACACCGATTCATCCTACTCCGCCGAAGCGTTTTGGAGTGGCAAAGGCGGTGCTGCAATTCCCAAGGGGGCCCGGCCCGGTTGGGTGATCCCGGAGCAGCTCTTGGGGCGATGGACTTTTCTCGAAGGCCGATCCTACGAATTGCTTCCGCCGCTACTGCAGCGACTCGGGCAGGTCGACTTCTTTTTTCATGATTCGGAGCACTCATACCAATGTATGACCTTCGAATACGAAACGGCTCTGGAAGCGTCGGGGCCGGGCACCATTATCGGTAGTGATGATGTGGCGCGGAACACGGCATTCGACGACTTCTGCCGTCGGCATGGGTTTCGGGCTCGTCGCATAACGCCCGTTACGGCGCTCTGCGTGGTATCTTGAGCGACGGGGCAACTCGAAGGACATTATCGGGTATCGCTTGGACCTCTGTTGGTGCGGGAGGGCAGGCACTATTGAAGCTGGGGACGCTGGCTGTACTGGCCAGGTTCGTGTCCCCAGAACAGTTTGGTCTGGTCGCCGCAGCTCAGGTTGTTGTCGGACTCGCTGATCTGGTCGCCGATCTCGGGCTGGGGCCTTCGCTCATCCAGAAGAAGAGCCTGGATGATGATCAGATCTCCACTGCGACGACCGTGAACGTCTCCCTGGGCCTCGGCCTCTCGTGCCTTGGAATTCTGTTCGCCCAGGAGCTCGCTTCGTTCTCCGGATCGGAGCTCGCGGCTCCGTTCGTACAGGTCCTGTCTCTCAGCTTCCTGGCCCGCGCCCTGGGTGTAACAGCTCGCGCCCAAGTCCTTCGTGCTCTGCGGTTCAAGGCGGCGACACTGGTCGAGTTTGCGGCCTTTTTCGTGGGGCAGGTCTGCGTAGCGGTCTCCCTGGCCGTCGCTGGCTGGGGCGCATGGTCGATCGCTCTCGGCCTTCTCGCGCAAGCGTCGGTGAGCACGGGGCTCTTCCTGGCGGCGTCTCCAAGAGCATTGCGCTTCGGGTTGAGTCGTTCAGCCCTCGCGGACTTGGCGGGGTATGGCGCCGGCATTACCTTGGCCAAAGTCGCCAACTACGCGGCTCTCAAGGGGGACTATCTCATCATTGGTCGCGCTCTCGGCATGGACGCGCTGGGGTACTACAATCGGGCATATAAGCTGCTAGAGATGCCCGCGAAGTTGTTCTCCAAGATGAGCAATAAGGTGGTCTTCCCCTCTATGGCGCGTGTACAAGGTCAGAGTGAACGTCTTGGGAATGCCTATCTTCGCGGTGTGAGCACGCTGGCGACCGGAGGCCTGCTGACAAGTGTGTCCTTCTTTGTGTTGGCGCCCGAGCTCATCGGGGTATTCTTTGGTCCGGCCTGGGGGGAGGCTGTCGAGCCGTTTCGTTGGCTCGGATTGTCGTCCTACTTTCGGCTTGGATACAAGATGGGCGGTCTGGTATGTCGGTCGACGGGCAAGATTCGCGGCTACGTCGTCTCCCAGTTTTTCTACGCCGCTGTTCTCCTCGTAGGCACTCTGGGATTCGTCGACTCCGGCGTGGTAGCAGTCGCTCGGTGGGTTGGCGCGTCACTGGTGCTTCACTTCATAGTCCTGAACGGACTTGCTCTCCACATCTTGCGCATTAGCCCGTCGCGCTTCTTTGGCGCGCACGCGGCGGGGGTCGTGGTAGCGGTCTTGGCTGGTGGGCCGCTGTTCGTTGCGACGCTCGGCTTGCGCGCTGCTGGTGGGTCGCCATTCGTCGTGCTGTCTGGCGCTGCGGCGACCTGTGCAACAGCCCTCGTACTGCTTGCGATTTTCCCGCCTCGAATCCTAGTGTCCGACGTGAAGTGGTGGCGAGCACGTGTGTCAGCTGTCCTGAGGAGGAGGTCGGGTGAGTAGGAAGCCGTTTCGCCGTCTCGAGAGCCTGATGGGTCCCGTCGCGAGCAACGCGGAATTGCTCTTCGGGCGTACGCTTCCCGCGGGATTGGCCGAGCGCTTGGTGAGCGGGCTCCGTTTCGCGCGGCGTGCCTACATCGACTGGCAGACTCGAAGCCACCTGGTCTCATACCCGAAGTGCGGTCGGACGTGGCTCCGCGTCATGCTGAGTCGAGCAGTGTTGGACGCCGCCGGCTTGCCCACTCAGGGGACCGACCTGACGAAGGTTCAGCGCCTCCACCGCTTGGTCGAGGGGTCGCCGCGGGTTGCGGTCACGCATGACGATGATCCTCACCGCAAGACGCCGGATGAGCTTGAAACGGACAAGTCGGCGTACCGTCGTCGCCGAGTGGTGCTGCTCGTGCGCGACCCAAGGGACGTGATCGTGTCCCAATATCACCACAGGCGCTCTCGTGATCGGGATTTCGACGGAAGTCTGAGCGCGTTCTTACGCGCGCAGCGGGGTGGCTACGAATCGCTGCTTCGCTTCTACGCGATTTGGTGGCGAGGCAAGCAGGAGCTTCCCCATGCCGTCGTCGTTCGATACGAGGACCTGAGGTCGGACCCAGTCGCGCAACTCCACACCGCGGCGCTCGGGCTCGGCTTCGACCGGCTGCCCGATGCGAGCGCTCGGCGCGCGGTCGAGGCGAGCGCCTTCGAGCGAATGAGGAGACAGGAAGCCGTAGGTGGGTTCGCCAGCCACCGGCTGAGGCCGGGTGATCCGGACGTCCCGAACTCCTTCAAGGTCCGCAAGGGCCAGGTCGGAGGGTTTCGTGAGGAGATGTCGGAGGAGGACGTCGAGTGGGTGACCGACCGCATGAACGACGTGCTACCGCCCGGGTGCTTCGGCTACACGACGGGATAGCCGTACCACCCGTTGAGTGGCGTCCCGACGAGGGTAAAGAGGGCACGCCAGCGGGCCGGTAACTGGTGTCTCCAGCGTTCATCTAGGCGTATTCCCTCGAGTCGCCGGTGCCGCATGCGGTTTCCCGAGATGCCCGCGTACCTCTTCTGCGCGTCCGCGATGGGGGGGAGGGCGTCTGGCTCCACGCCCACGAAGCTGTGCAGTCGGCGCAGCTCGTCTACCGGCCTCGCGCAGAGGTCTTCATACCGAAGACGCAGCCATGGGACGTTCGGGTGCCGTCTGCGAATCGAAACCGCGCGGAGTGAGGGCCGTAACCAAGCATTGAAGGCTTGTCGGGGTCGTCCATACTTGCGGAGATAGCTGTTGATGACGGCCCTGCCATCTCTGACCAGGTGGACGACCCTCACGTCGATGTCTGGCGCCCAGCGTAGTAGCGCCTCGAGTCTCGCCGGTTGTTTGGAGCCATCGACGAGGATCTCGCAGTGCGCGGTGTGCGAAACAGCGTCGAGTAGCCATCTGTTGTGGCGGCTCCAGGTCGCCCGGGCCGACTCGTCCCACCCCTCCATCGCAGACCAGTGGGCGTGGCGAAGCGACAGCTCCCGAATGCCGACGTGCCATCGCACCCTCAGGCGGTCGTCGACTTCTCGCCAGAAGCTGGGTGAGCTGATGTCCTCTCCAGCGATCTGCCCACGCGCGATGACAGCGAGCTTGACGACTTCGCCCATACCGAAGACGCGCGGATGCGCGTTCAGGAGCATAGCGAGCAGAGTGGAGCCGCAATGGCCAGTTCCAAGTATGTATAGAAGCTTCATTCTGACAGCTGACAGAACTCGAGAATTCGTTGCGCACGCGCTGCCCAGGTATGCGCTTTGGCCCTGGCGCGAGCGTGGGCTGTGAGGGCTGCACTGCGTTCCGGGTCGGTGAGGAGGAGTCGGGCCTTTCGTTCCCAATCCGCGGGACTGGTTGGGTCACAGAGCGCGGTCTCAAGTGGCCCATAGAGCACCTCTCGCAAGACAGGCAAGTCGGAGGTGAGGAACGGGACTCCGGAGGCCATGTACTCGAAGAGCTTGAGAGGCGACATCCAGCGGCCTATCTGTTTTCCATCACAGCCTTCTACCTTCGCGCTGTAGGGGGCGAGCAAGAGGTCGCACCCTCGTCGGAATCGATCCGTTTGGTGTGGCGCGATGAAGCCGTGGAAGTGGGCGTTGGGGCAATCGGCAAGGACGCCCGACCAGTGACGAACCAGGTCTTCGGGCCCCCCGGCGACGTGGAAGTCGCACTCGGGCATGCGTCGTACCAGGCGGGCGATCAGGTCCATGCCCTTTCCAGGGTACAGCTGACCTACGTAGCCAATCCGCGTTCTCCCCTCCAGCCGAAGCGGAGGCGCCGAGCCAGGAGGGGATGCTGCATCGGGCTCGACCAAGACTCGGCCTGAGGCCCCCAACGCATGGAGGTCACGCTTCAGCGACTCGGTGATTGCCACCATGGCCCTGAGGAGTGGGTGTCGTCGAACGCTCTCCCAGCGAACTCGCCGACCGAATGAGCCGGTTGGGGGGGGGGTGGGGAACTCCACCGCGAAGGGGACCGCAGCCATTCCAGACAAGGCGCACCCCCATGCAAAGCGTCCGTACACGAAGTCGGCCTTCCTCCGACGAGCGATGAGGGCCGTCTTGGCCGCGGCGACGTGAGACCAGCCCCGGACACCATCCCACGGGTCGAGTGAGACGGTGTCGAAGTCGCCGTCGAGTCCGTAGAACTCCCGCACGGTGGTGGGTTCACTACTGTGAGCGGCGACGAGCGTGACCTCGTGGCCGAGTGAAGTGAAGGCGTCGCACATCCGTGCGATGTGCACCGAGTTGGCGGTCTCGCCGGGAAGATGGGCGAGCG
>CALDQK010000122.1 GCA_937911525.1 uncultured bacterium | reverse complement strand
GCCAGGACCTTGAGCGCCCGCTCGGCCCCCGTCGGCAAGTGCGTGGCGCGCCACACCTCGCCCATGCCGCCCGCCCCGAGGCGCTGGGTCAGCTGGTAATCCGCGACGCGCAGGCCCGCCTCCCAGACCCGCGAGCGCGCCTTGCGCAGGCGCGCCCCCTCGGCCTGGCTGAGCAGCTGCCGCAGCTCCGCCGCCTCGCAGAGCTGGGCGCCCACCAGGCGGCGGGCCAGCGAGGTGCCGCCGCCCTCTCGTCCGTCGCGCGCGGCCTGGAGGCCCTGGCGCAGGAGCTCGGCGCTCAGCCGCCCCGAGCTGAGCAGCGCGCGGGCCAGCCAGGTGTCGAGGTCGTGCCGGTCGAGGAGATCGTCCGTGGGCGGAGTCATGCAGGATTCACGCTGTCACGCCCCTCCGGCCGAGGCAAGCGGAGGGCCCGCTTACACGAACCTGATGTTCTTCGCGAACATCCCGGGCGTGACCCAGACCACGCTCACCACCGAGCAGGCCGCCGCCATGCGCGGCTACCTGACGATCATCGACCACCAGTGACAACCGCGGAGACAGCGCGGTCACCTGAGTAGACAGGTCGGCCCGCTCACCTCGCCCCTGGGCCGCGCTGCGTTTGGCGCGCCTCGTGCAGTGATTGGGATCCACCCCAACTCGCAGGAGGCCGCCATGCAGAAGATCCAGTTCCGCGCCCCCGTTCGCTGCCCCTTCTGCCACGACGACCTCCGCCGGGGCGGCGCGCGCCAGGGCTGCCCCGAGTGTCTGACCTGGCACCACGCCGAGTGCCTGGCTGACCACGGCCGCTGCGCGAGCTGCGGCGCCATGAGCACGACGGCTCTGCCTCAGGCCGCCATCGAGCGCGCCGTCGAGGAGGCCCTCTCCAAGCGCGCTGAGAGCTGCTTCATGCAGGGCTGCACTCGCCCTCGGGCAGTCGAAGGTCACTGCCGCCTGCATGCCCCCGTCCTGATCCGGCGAGCCCGCCTCGCGAGCCAGCTCCTGCTGGGCTTCGCCGCAGCTATCTCCCTGCTCCTCCCCCTGGCCTTCGCCCAGCCAGGGGTCGGCGCCGGCGAGGCGCTCAGCCAAAGCGCTGTGCTGGGCCTCATGGCCGGGCTGAGCCTGTGGGCCGGGCTGGCAGCGCGAAGGGGAGCCCGCCAATTCGCAGAGCAGCTCGACGCCTCCTAGGCCTCGCGCGCGACTCAGCCGTACACGGAGACTCCCGCGGGACGCTAGGTCCTCGCGGGAGTCTTCGGGACGAGAGCTCTTCGTTTTCCTTAGAGCTTCTCGATCAGCGAGATCAGGGGCAGGAAGAGCGCGATAACGATGAAGCCGACCGCGCCACCCATGCCGACGATCAGGATCGGCTCGATGATCGAGCTGAGCGACTCGACGGCGATGTCGACGTCGTCGTCGTAGTTGTCGGCGATCTTGACGAGCATCTTGTCGAGCTCACCGGTCTCCTCGCCGATGTCGACCATGTTGATCATCATGTCGTCGAACACGCCGGCGTCCTGGAGCGGACGAGCGATCGATTCACCTTCGCGAATGGAGGCGTGGACGTCGTCGATGGCCTTGGCGATCACGTCGTTGCTGGTCGACTCGCGGGTAATCGAGAGCGACTCGAGGATCGGAACACCCGAGGAGATCAGGGTGCCCAGGGTGCGGCAGAAGCGGCTGATCGTCGACTTGTGGAGGATCGTGCCGAACACCGGCATGTAGAGCGTGAACTTGTCGAGCATGTACTTGCCCCGCGGGTGGCTGGCCGTCAGCTTGACGGCCAGCACGCCGGCGATCGGGAAGCCCGGCAGCAGGAACCAGTAGTTCGCGACGAAGCTCGAGACGTTGATCAGCAGCTCGGTGATCGCCGGCAGCGGAATGCCCGTCTCCTCGAACATCTTCTTGAAGGCCGGAATGACGAAGGTCATGATTCCCGCCAGGATGCCGACGGCCACGACGGTCACCACGATCGGGTAGATCAGCGCGCCGATGACCTTCTTCTTCAGCTTGAGGCTCTTCTCCATGAAGAGCGCCAGGCGGTCGAGGATGGTGTCCAGAACACCACCGGCCTCACCCGCCTTGATCATGCCGACGTAGAGGCGGTCGAAGCACTTGGGGTGCTTGCCCATGGCCTCGGACAAGGTCGCGCCGGACTCGACGTCCTCGGCGACGTCCATCAGCGCGTTCTTGAGCACGCCGGGCTTCTGCTGGCCCTCGAGGATCTTGAGCGAGCGGACGATCGGGAGGCCCGCGTCCTGCAGGGTCGAGAGCTGCTGGGTGAACTGGGTCAGGAGGCCCAGGCCCACGCCGCCGATGGTGAAGACCTTGCCCTTCTTCTTGTCGCTGGCGGTGCCCGCGACCGCAGGGCCGCCGCCGCCGCCGCCCGCGCTCTCCTTCACCTTGGTCGGGTAGAGCCCCATCTCCTTGATCTGGGCCATCGCGTCGTCGCGATCGTCGGCGTTGACCTCCTTCTTGACCTTGTTGCCCTTCTGGTCAACGGCCTCAACGGTGAAGCTCGGCATGTC
>CALDQK010000121.1 GCA_937911525.1 uncultured bacterium | reverse complement strand
CGACGTCTACTACCACCACAACTCGATCGGCTCGGTCATGGCGGTGACCAACGCTTCGGGCACGGTGGTCGAGAGCTACTCCTACAAGCCCTACGGCGCTGTCACGATCAAGGACCACAACGGCAGCGAGATCAGCGCGACCCGGATCGAGCAGCCATGGATGTACACCGGTCGCCGGCTTGATTTCGAGGAGGGCGGGTCCCTCTACTACTACCGGCTGCGCTACTACGACCCTGAGTCGGGCCGATTTGTCAGCCGCGATCCAATTGGCCTGTGGGGAGACGCTGGAAATCGCGGTAACGGACAGAACTACTGTGGGAACAACCCTGTCAATCGCGTGGACCCCTTTGGCGACTGGAGCCCAGGCGATTCGACTGATCCAACTCTCTTCGTTTCCTACCGCGACCTACAAGACAATGCATGGGCGCACATGCAGGAGATTGTCAACAGGCACCATGGGAATCGAGAAGCAGCAAGTAGCGACCCGGCCTATCAGGCTCACCTCGCTACCTATCAGGCGTATGGCGCGCTCCTCGAGTCACTGATCCGAACCGGTGCCCGAGATCACGGCATCGTCGGAGACTGTACCTTCCTCCTCATACCTGGGGCGATTGGAGCAGGGTTCGTTAGAGGGGGTATCAGAGGCGGGGTGGGAGCCGCGTTCAACGAGTGGAAGGACTGGCTCTGGGATCTCGCCACTGGTGGAGCACTCCCTGGCAGAAAGAGACCTAGTGCAGGGGGAGTCGGCCGTAGACTTGACGGGCGCCCGCCAACCCACACTCCAGAGGCACCACCACCCAAGACCACTTCCCAGCCAGCCCCAGCCACGCCACAGCCTCAGCCGCAGACAGGTGGGCAACAACGCAAGCTACGTCGGTATGGTGCGGATTACGAGGATGCCAAGGAACTGAATCGGCAGGCAAGATTGTCGGAGAAGCAAGGCTGGACTGGAAATCGCCACGGTGTTTCTGCGACGACGAGTCGTCGAGCAAGCGGTTCCAAGGTCTCCAAGGCCAACAGGGCAGAAGTAGAAGAGCACTTTCCGGTCCACGAGACCCCCACCATCATGGATCCACACCACGTGACGATTGAACTTCCAAAGCCAGTCACCGACGAGGTGGCGGAGACGTTCAACCGACTCTTTGGGAGGTAGGATTGAGTTGCTGTATCTCGCTTTGCGATAGCGAGGGGGTGATTTCCCCCTTCTCCCTCGTTGTTGTCCTCGATTACTGGGATGGCCCTGTGTCAGGGCTTGTCCAATGCGGTGCCTGCAACCGAAGCTTCTCCTTCGTTCCACTCTTCGACATGAATGAGGACACGCGCTGGCTACGTGCGGGCGAACCCCGAGTCTATGCGCTTCGCGCCCTAAGCGAGGACGCATATGGCTCGATTATCAGCCTCCTAGAGTGCGGTTCCGGCAAGGCAGAGGGACCAGTCTGGGTCCCCTCTCCTCCGCCTGGCTGGAACGAAGGGAAAGCCGAAGAAGTCGCACGGTTGATCAGCGAGGCGAGTCGCCCGGTCATGGCTATCGCTTCGGTTGACCTGAGTGAAGCAGTTCTCAAGGCTATCCCGCTGACGAGTACTCCGAACCCCTCGGTCGACTACTACAAAGAGCTCGGCCTTTGACTGCACCACTTAAGTACTTGCGCGAGTACAGCGATGCCTCTGACCGAGAAGTAATGGAGGCATGCGCCTGTTCCCGCCGTGCCGTGCGCCACGCACGGGACCAGCTTCGCCTGGAGCAGGGCAACGCCCCGAGCTACGCCAAGCCCCTGCTGGCGCTCTCGGCGTTGCTCGTGATCGGACTCGCCGCCTACGGACTCTGGCAGACCAGCAGCGCCGAACACGCCACCCAGACCAGCAAGCAGGTCCAGGCCCAAGAGGCGGCGATCTACAGCGCCCTCGACGCCCGCGACGCCTCCCAGGCCAGCAGGATCAGCGAGCACCTCGCCAGCCCCGAGGAGAGCTTGCGCCTGGCTGCGCTGCGCTTCGTCGCGACCGTCGATCCCGAGCCCTACCTGGCTCGCCTCCTGCCCCTGGTGGACGACGAGAGCAAGCGCGTGCGAGCCGCAGCGGTGCAGCTACTTGGTCGGGTCAAGCCTAGCGAGGGAGCCGCCCAGGGTGAGGTCACGGACAAACTCGTCGCCGTGCTCGTGGACGAGGAGCGGGAGCTTGCCGAGCGGGTGCTGGCCGTCTCGGGGCTCAAGCAGCGCAAGCCGCGCGATCTGCGGGCGCTGCTGCCGGTGCTCGACGAGGCGCGGCTCTCCGGTCAGGTGGCGGCGTTGCTGACGAAGTGGTCGGGCAAGAGCGTGACGGCGGCGGAGGGCGAGAGCCTGCGTGCGGCTTGGGAGCCCGAGCTAGGAGCGAACGGGTGAGCCTGAAGCGGACCAAGATCAGCCACGTTCGGCTCGCGGCCTTCTCGGGGATCGCGGCGGCCTTGCTCGCCGTGCCCCTGGGTGCGGTGCTCACTTCGAGCGAGCCCACAGGAGCCCCTGAGCAGCCTCAAGGCGTCGTGGCTC
>CALDQK010000120.1 GCA_937911525.1 uncultured bacterium | reverse complement strand
AGATTGCCCTGCTGGCGAAGAAGATCAGCGCAGGCACACCGTAGAAGACGAAGGCCACATAGGCGATAGCCCAGCGCCTTTTCTCGGCGGCGAAGTCCGCGAGCCACTCGGCCATCCGCAGCGGGATCTTGCGCAGCGGCGGCGGCGCATACCACACCAGGATTCCGGCCAGGTTGAACGAGAGATGCACCAACGCGATCTGGCGCGCGGCGAGGGCCTGCTTGGCCTGCTCGGGGGTCTCGGCGGCGACCGCCGCCGAGGCGATCAAGGCGGTGATCGTGGTCCCCACGTTGGCGCCGAGGGTGATCGGGAACACCTGCGCGAGGGTCACGAGGCCCGCGCCCGCGAGGGGGACCATGACCGAGGTGGTGATCGAGCTCGACTGGACCATGACGGTCAGCACGATTCCGACCACGATTCCCACCGGGCCGCCGCTGCCGAGGAAGCGGTTCACGTAGTTCTCGAGGCGCGTCATGACGAGCGCGCGCATCAGCTTCACGATCCCCGTCAGGGCCGCGAAGATGATGATGATCCCGAAGACCGCCATCAGGATCGCGGCGACCTTCTTGTCCGAGCTGAACAGGCCGGCGAAGTCCTTGACCTGGGTCGCGCCCCACTTGAAGGCGGCCTTGAGCGGGCTCTTGTATTTGGTGCCCGAGCCCGAGGTGATCATGCCCGCCACGGCCCCCGAGATCCGCTCGAGGATGCCCTGACCGGTCAGGGCTCGAGTCAAGAGCTCGAGCGGCAAGAAGGTCAGGACCGAGAGGAAGTTGAAGAAGTCGTGGCAGGTGGCGGCCGCGAAGGCGCGCCTGAACTCGCCGGCCTGGTTGGCGTGCGCCAGGCTCGCGATGGTGTTGGTGACCGTGGTCCCAATGTTGGCGCCCATGATCATGGGCACCGCGCTCGAGACGCTGAGGTTGCCCGAGGCCACGAAGCCCACGATCAGCGCCGTCGTGACCGAAGAGCTCTGGACGAGGGTCGTGGCGAGGATCCCGGCCAGCAGCCCGAGCATGGGGTTCATGCCCTGGCCCAGGTAGCTGTCCATGACGCCCTTGCCGAGACCCTTGATCCCGCCGCTCAGCGCGTTCACTCCGACGAGGAACACGTAGAGGAGCAAGAGGACCATCACCCCGTGCATGATGGCCTTGCCTCGGGTCAGCTCCGACTGAGGTGCGAAGCGACCGGAGTCGACCGGCCCGAGGTCCTTCGGACGCTCGGAGGGAGAAGGTGCGGGTTTCGGCTCTTCGCTCATGGCGCCGAGGTTCTAACAGAACCCTGAGCCGCTGATCTTTAAAGGGGCGTAAAGCCGGCCCGGCTAACGCAACGCGTTAAGAATCGGTTCCGCCCATCGGTTCGCCAATCCTCGCAGATCGTCCCTTTTGTTTTCATTTCATGGTTCTCATGTGACCCAGAAATCAACTCACAATGGGTTAGGGGAAATGCAAGGGGGCACGGAGCGTGCTATATGAAAGGAGCTATGACACGGATCGTATCTGCCGCTGCACTCCTCCTCCTCCTGGCCCCCACGGCATGGGCCCAACCACGCGTCGACCAGCCTACGGGTCTGCGCAGCAGCCGGAGCGGGTTGGGGACCGAGCAGGTCACCGACTACATCCGCTCGTTGAGCGTGGCCAACACCGAGGTCGAGATCGAGACGCGCGGCGAGACGCGCCGCCTCTTCAACGCCCATCGGATCAAGATCCAGGCCGACTGGCGCCGCGGCCCCAACGGGACGCCCGTGCTGCGCTCCGCCACGATCACCCCGATCGGCGGGCGGCTGCACCTCGGCGACGAGAAGATCAACAAGCTGACGATCAACCACAAGGGCGAGATCAAGGTCGACCGCAAGGGCATCGACGTCACGATCACCAAGGTCACCCGGCGCCGCGACGGCAGCCTCGAGCTGCACCTCGGCGGCCTAGCTGGGTTCTTCAACGGCAACATCATCATCCCGAAGGAGTCGGCGCCGAGCGACATCACGAAGTGGCCGCCCGAGCTGCACGAGCTGGTCAAGTCGCTCATGAACCCCAGCGGCGACTCGGACACCAACCACGAGGCGCGGGTCAACTGGAACGTCAGCGGCCAGTCGGACCGCTTCGCCTTCCCGATCCGCGGCGACTCGCTGACCGCGGCGAGCAACTTCAGCGTCCGCGGCGGCGCGGAGCTGCGCTCGGACGGCACGATCCGCAGCGTCGGCGACAACACGATGAACCTCGAGGTCGTGGTCGGGAACCAGAGCTTCGAGCACGAGTCGGGCAAGTTCAGCGCTGACCTGCGCAACGGGACCCGCGCCAACTTCAACGGTCGCTACGGGATCTTCGTCCCCGGCTCCGGCAACAACTTCTCCTTCGAGGTCGACGGCGCCCTCGACTACCAGATCCGCGGCCGCAACGTGCGGCTGAACCTGCCCTCGGGCGCTCGGATCCGCTCCAACGGCGCCGCCTTCGACGGCGACGGCCGCCTGACCGCCTCGATCGGCCCCGGCGGCTCGACCCTGGCCGTCAAGGACGGGACCTACAACATGCGCCTCGACGGCCCGATCGCCGTCAACGGCCTCCGCACCGAGGAGTTCGGCCTCGAGGACCTCGAGTTCGACGGCACCGTCACCTCGAGCGGCACGATCGAGGAGATGAGCCCCGACCGCCTGGCCATGGCCGGTCGCTGGGACGGGGACCTGGTCGGTATCCGCGGCCGGATCCTCGGCCGCGAGGGCAGCAGCGCTCGCTTCCTCCCCGGCAGCAACGCCAAGGTCACCGGCGAGGACGTGCGGATCAACACCCGCTACAGCACGCCGAGCAACAACCTCGACCGCACCAACATGGGCGTCGCCGCCAAGGGCAAGGTCGAGGGCGAGTTCAAGCTCGGCGACGTGCGCTACAACGACGGCCGCCGCTCGGCGAACCTCGGCCAGGTCGACGTCGACGTCGAGCTCGAGGGCGACCTCGGCTCGCTCGGCGACCCCGAGGGGCGCGTGGTCCGCAACCTGCGCGGCTCGGTCGACGCCGAGGTGGTCGAGGGCG
>CALDQK010000119.1 GCA_937911525.1 uncultured bacterium | reverse complement strand
GCTGCGCTGGCACCTGCGCCAGGGCGCCGCGACGAGCTGTGAGGTCCGCCTCGAGGAGCGCTTTGGCCGGATGCGCCTCTCGCCCGTGTCCCTGGCGGTGGTCGGCTCGATCCGCGATGTGACGGAGGAGCGGCGGATGGCGCGCCGCCGCGGCGCGGCCGAGGAGCGACTGCAGGAGGCGCGCCGGCTGGAGTCCCTCAGCCTGCTCGCGGGGGGGATCGCGCACGACTTCAATAACCTCCTCACCGGCGTGCAGGGCTTCGCGACTCTGGCTGCCGAGGCCGAAGAGCTGAGCGAGGTGCGGCGCTACCTCGAGCGCGTGCTGCGCAGCTCCGAGCGGGCCAGCGCGATGACCCTCCAGCTGCGCCAGTTCAGCCAGCATCGGGTGGGCGACGTGCACCCGCTCGATCTGCGCGAGACCTTGCAAGAGTCGCTGCCGCGGCTGCGGGATGTGGTCGGCCCCGAGGTCGAGGTCGAGCTGGTGCTCGCCTGCGAGGCCGCGCCTACGCAAGGCGACGAGCGCCAGCTCGAGCAGCTCCTGGTCAACCTCGCAGCTCACGCTCGCGCGACCGCCCAGGCTCAGGGCAGGTCCCGAGCCAGGGCCCGACTGGAGCTCGCGCTGGACGTGGTCGGGCTCGAGGGGCAGCGCTGGGTGGAGCTGAAGATCTCCGACGACTGCAACCGCCAGGAGAGCGACGCGCGGATCTTCGAGCCCTTCGCGGCCTCCAAGGGTCTCGCGATCCCCGCCGTCTACGGGATCGTGCTCCGTCACCAGGGCACGATCGACGCCGGACCCTCGGCCCTGGGTGGGACCTGCTTCACGGTGCGGCTGCCCTGCGCCGAGGTCGCGCCGCAGCCCGCGCCGCTCGCGATCGACCTGAGCGAGTCCCAACACGCCCCCTGCGAGGTGCCGCCGATCCTCGTGGTCGACGACGACGAGACCGTGCGCGAGCTGGCGACCTCGCTCCTGCGCGGCGCGGGCTACGAGGTCGTGGCGGAGGGCGACGCCGAGAGCGCGCTGGCCCTGCTCAGCGCCCAGCCCCAGCGCTTCGGGCTGCTGCTCAGCGACGTGATCCTGCCGGGTCGCTCGGGAGCCGACCTGGCGCGCGAGGCGCGCGAGCTCGACCCGGGCCTCCCGATCCTGCTCATGACGGGCTACGCCGACGTCGAGTTGCCCGCCGAGGTCCCGGTGGTCGAGAAGCCCTTCGCGCCTCAGGACCTGCTGCGCCGGGTGCGAACCCTGGTGCTGCTGCGCGAAGCCCAGATGGCCTGAACCAACGAAGAGGGCGACCGCCGAGCGGTCGCCCTTCGCTCCTCTACTGCGAACAAGCCGCAGAAGACGGACGCTTTCGTTTCGTCGAGGCGCCTTCACTCCCCACTTCGAGCGAATAAGGGGAGTAGAGCGCCCGAATGATCAAGGCGCTCTCCCAGATCATCCAGCTGCGCTCTGCCGCCGTTTCGCGGAACCCAAGACGGGGGTCTGGGGGGCGCAGCCCCCCAGGATTAGCGGGGCACGGCCTCGAGGAAGCCCTCGAGCATCCGGCTGCGGACGGGGTGCTGCAGCTTGCGCACGGCCTTGGCCTCGATCTGGCGCACGCGCTCGCGGGTGACCTTGAAGATCCGGCCCACCTCCTCGAGCGTGTAGGTGTAGCCGTCGCCGATCCCGTAGCGGAGCTTGATGATCTCGCGCTCGCGGAAGGTCAGGGTCTCGAGCACCTTCTCGAGCTTGTCCTTGAGCATCTCGTAGGTCGCGGCGTTGACCGGCGACTCGGCGCCCTTGTCCTCGATGAAGTCGCCGAAGAAGCCGTCGTCGCTCTCGCCGATCGGGCGGTCGAGGCTGATCGGGTGCTTGCTGATCTTCATGATCCGGCGGCACTCGGCCACGGGGATCTTGAGCTCGGCCGAGAGCTCCTCGATCGTCGGCTCGCGGCCCATCTTCTGGACCAGCTTCTTGGAGATGTTCCGCAGCTTCGACATCGTCTCGATCATGTGGACCGGGATGCGGATCGTGCGGGCCTGGTCGGCGATCGAGCGGGTGATCGCCTGGCGGATCCACCAGGTGGCGTAGGTCGAGAACTTGTAGCCGCGGCGGTACTCGTACTTCTCGACCGCCTTCATGAGGCCGGTGTTGCCCTCCTGGATCAAGTCGAGGAAGGACAGGCCGCGGTTGCGGTACTTCTTGGCGATCGAGACCACCAGGCGGAGGTTGCCGCCCGAGAGCTCACGCTTGGCCTTCTCGTAGCTGGCGAAGCGCTTCTCGCAGAAGCGCATCCGGCAGTCGTAGGTCGAGGGCATCAGCGACTCGCGGTTGGCGCGAGCGTGGTTCCAGGTGCGGGGATACTCGCCCTGCGAGCTGGCGTAGTCGAACTCCTCCCCGTACTTGTCCTCGAGGCGACGCAGCTTCTCGCCGGCGCGCTCGGCCGCGGCTCCGCTGCCGCGCATCATGCGGCGCATGTACTTCATGTCGCGGTAGTCGGAGCGGAGGTCCTCCAGCCAGGGGCGGACGATCTTGATCTGGATCCCGCACTCCTCGATCAGGAGGGTCGCCCGGCGGCGGCGGCGCTTGATCGTGTCGAGCAGCTCGGCGCGCTCCTTCTTGGAGATCTTGCTCTCGCGGGTGCGCAGGTAGAGCTTGTAGGTCTCCTGAATGATCTCGCGCACGGCGTCGATCACGGGCGTCAGGCGCAGGGTCAGCTTGGGCTTGGTCGCGCCGGTCGTGTCGGTGCCGGCGATCTTGAGCGTCCGGTCGAAGGCCAGCTCGTTGGCGCGGACCTTCTCGAGGATGTCGACCGAGCGGGTCAGGATCTCGTGGTTGCTCATCAGCAAGAAGCGGAAGCGCTTGCGATAGACCTCGATCCGCTTGGCGAGGGTCAGCTCCTTCTCGCGCGAGAGCAGCGGGATCTCGCCCATCTGGGTGAGATACATCCGGACCGGGTCGTCGATCTTCTCGTTCTGGTCGGCGAGCTCCTGAGCGAGCTCGGCCTCGAGCTCCTCGTCCTCCTCGTCTTCGAAGTCGTCTTCGATGTCCTCCGCGGTCACGGGGCTGTTCCCAGCACCCGCGAACTTGCTGACGAGACCGCTTCCGTTCTCGTCGCCTGGGAGCTCACTCTTCGCCTTCTTAGCGTTGTTCTTGGCGATCACGCTCGTCCGTCCTCTCTCGTTCCTGCTGGCTTGGTGGCTGCAGCTGTCAGCGGGCCTCGTGCGTTGGGCCCCGGCTGAAGCTAGGCGTGCAGCTCCTTGAGCTCTGCCAGGAGGCGATTCTTGGTTTCCTTGTCTCGAGCCATCCCGATCAGTCGGGTGACCTCTCGTTTTCGTTGGGCGATCCGCTGGCGACGCAGGGAGGCCATGCCGTCCAGGTCGCACAGCTCGCGGCTGTAGTGCTTGTCCTCATCGAGGCGACCCAGGAGGCGCGCGCAGAGGGCGCGCTCGTCGTCGGCCTCGACGCTCTGCATCACGTCGCGGGCGGTGAAGGCGCCGCGCTGAGCCAGGTGGAAGATCGCGCCAGCCAGGCGCTGGGTCGTGCCCTCGCTGAAGTCGCCGGGGCCGTAGCCTTGCTCGACGAGCTGGGCCACGGCGTCGGGGGCGCCGAGCATGGCCTCGAGGAGATACTCCTCGCGCTCGAGCGAGCGCTGGCCGCCCAGCATTCGGCGGGAGCGCCCCATGGGGGCTGGGCCGGAGCGAGCGGGCTCGCCCTCGTAGCTCGCGGGAGGCGGCTCGAAGCCGGCCTCGCCGTAGCTGGCGGGGGGCGGACCGTACTCGCCGAACTCGTTGAACTCGGGCTCCCCCCAGCCAGGAGGCGGGCCGTCCAGCGGCGGGCCGTCGAAGCCGGGAGGAGGGCCCATGGGTCCCCGCTGAGGGGGGCCCTGAGGTCCGCGGGGCGCGCCGCTCGGACGACCCTGGCCCGCGCGCGAGCGACCCGAGCCGGAGCGCTGGTGGGAGCGCTGCTCGCGCTGCTGGTCGCGGCGCGCCTCCTGGCGCACCTGAGCCTCTTCGCGCGCCAGCTCGGCGCGGAGCACCTTCTCGGGCACGCCGAAGCGCTTGCTGACCACCACCGCCTCGCGAAACATGCGCAAGGGCGTGGGGATCCGCGCCAGGAGCTTGATCGCAGCCTTGAGCGCCCGCTCCTGGCCGACAGGGGTCGCGCGGTCGAAGCCCACCAGGGCCTGGTCGATCACGAAGCCGACCAGGTCGTCCGCCTCGTCGAGGGCCTTCTCCAGCAGCTCGGGGTCGCGCTGGACGGCCTCGTCGGGGTCCATGCCCTCTGGCAGGCGGGCGACCCGCACGCCGAGGCCCTCGATCGTGACCAGGTTCGCCAGCGCCTTGAGCATGGCCTTGGTGCCCGCCTCGTCGGCGTCGAAGAGGAGCACCACCTCCTCCACGGCGCGGGAGGCCAGCTTGGCCTGCTCGGGCGTGAAGGCGGTCCCCAGCGCGGCCACGAACTCGGCGTGACCCGCCTGATGCGGGATCACCACGTCCATGTAGCCCTCGACCACCACCAGCCGCTTGGGGCGCGCGCGGCGAGCGCGGTCGAAGCCATAGAGGAGCTTGCGCTTCTCGTAGAAGCCGGGGATCTCGGGGGAGTTGATGTACTTGCGCTCGTCCTCTTCGTTGAGGCGGCGCCCGCCGAAGGCCACGACCTTCCCCTGCTCGTTGCGAATGGGGAACATCAGCCGGTTGCGGAAGAAGTCGTAGGGGCGATTGGGGTCGCGGCGGCCGGGGCGCAGGAGGCCGAGCTCGACCATGACCTCGAGGGGGAGCTTGCGCTGGCGCGCGTAGCCGGTCAGGGCGTCCCAGCTGTCGGGCGCCACGCCCATCCCGAACTCGCGGGCGGTCTCCTCGCTGATCCCGCGGTCGACCAGGGCCGCGCGGCCGCGCTCGCCGTCGGGCGTCTGCGACCAGAGGACCTCGCTGAAGAACTCCGCCGCCAAAGCGCTGCAGCGGAAGAGCTCGGCCCGGCGCTGACGGCGCGCCCGCTCGCGCGGGTCGGCGGCCTTGAGCTCGATCCCGGTGCGGGAGGCGAGGCGCTCGAGGGCGTCGCGGAAGCCGATCCCCTCGACCTCCTCCACGAAGCGGAACACATCCCCACCCTTGCCACAGCCGAAGCACTTGAAGAGGCCGCGATCTGGGCGAATGTGGAAGGATGGACTCTTCTCCTCGTGGAAGGGGCAGCAGCCCCAGAAGTCATCGACTCCTCGGGGCTTGAGGGACACGTACTCCGACACCAAAGCGACCATGTCGATTCGCTCGCGAATTCGTTCCTTGGTGTCGTCGGAAAAGCGCCCCAAAGGACCCCCGAGGAACGAGAAGCCCCTGCCGAAACGAGACTTCTACGCGCGCTGCGTCAACTACGCAAGGAACGCAACAACTCGGGTTCCGTAAGTCGTTTGTTTATGGCGCTGGACGATGGGTCTCGTGAACCTGAACGGCGGCGCCCAACGCACGGAAGTCCTTGAGTGACAGGTCCTCAGGGCGCGCCTCGGGGTGCGGGAGCTCGAGCGCCCGCGCGGCCTCTTCCAGGCCTGCCAGGGACGGGGTGGCCTTGACAGCGAGCCGGGCAGCCTTCACGACCCGCTTGCGACGGTAGTTGAACAGCCCCCGCACGATCCGACTCAGCGTCTCGTAGCCCGCCTGGCGATCGGGGCGCGGCACGATCCGGATCACCGCCGAGGTGACCTTGGGGCGCGGCAGGAAGACCTCGGGGGGGACCCGCCGCACGATCTCGATCTGCTCCGCGAGCGCGCTGCAGAGGACCGACACGGCGCCGTAGCCCTCGTCTCCTCGGCGGGCCGCGAAGCGCTCGGCCGCCTCGAGCTGGACCATGGCCACGATCCCGGCCAGGGGCAGGTCCGCGCTGAGCAAGAGCAGGATCAGGCTGGTCGCCACGTTGTAGGGCAGGTTGGAGACGACGCGCAGCGCGCGCCCCCCGGCGAGGCGCTCGCGCAGGGTGGCGAGGACCTCGGGGTTGAGCGCGTTCTTGCGCTCGAGGGCGTCCATGTGGAGCAAGGTCAGGTCGTCGCGCTCGCCGAGCAGGCGGCGGGCGGCCTCGATCACGCGGGCGTCGAGCTCGACGCCGACCACGTGCCCTGCCTGCTCGACCAGGTGGCGGGTCAGCACCCCCAGGCCGACGCCGACCTCGAGCACGACGTCCCCGGGGCCGATCTCCCCGGCGCGCGCGATCGCAGCGCAGAGGTCGTCCTCCACCAGGAAGTTCTGCCCGCTGGAGCGCCGCAGCCGGATCCCGGCCTCGGCCAGCAGCTGCTTCATGCGGCCCCGGTCGAGGCGCTCGAGGCTCACGCGTCCTCGCTCCCGCCCGAGCCCGGGAACGAGACCTTGTAGATCAGCACGAGGATCAGCGCCAGCAGCGCCAGCGAGACCAGCGCCTGCACGATCGAGCCCAGGACGGTCTTCCAGAGCACGGCGAAGGCGACCAGGCCGAGGAGCCCGGCTACGAGCTTGGTCGTGAGCGAGGTCTTCTCGGCGGCCTCCGCGCCGCGCTCGAGGGTCTGGCCCAGCTCGTTGGCCTGACGGCCGAGCTGGACCATGCGCTCGAGGTTGGCCAGGGGGCTCTCGCCCGCGCTCTGGGGCTTGGCCTCGGTCTGGGGCGCCTCGTTGGACTTTGCCTGCGACTTGCCCTTCTTGCTGGGGGCGGGCAGGGGCAGGTTCTCCTGGGCGGGCTCGGGCTCCCGCAGCAGGGCGCGCTCCTCCCGCTCTCGCTCGTCGAGCCGCTGGCGCGCCTCCTGAGCGAGCTTCGCCATCTCGGCCTCGAGGTCCACGCTACTCTTCGCTGTCCTGGTGGTGCGCGAACACGTAGCCCTCGAGCACCTTGCGGGGTGCCTCGGGCAGCTCGATCCAGCGGCAGTGGAGGAAGTGGGGGCGGGGGCCGCCGCCCTCGCGGAAGGCGTGGTTCAAGACCTTGGCTCGCAGCCCGCGGACGCGCGCGCTGTCCCGGCCGCGGCCCAGGGGCAGGTCCACCCACAGCTCGCTGCCGCGGCGGACCTCGCGGTCGGCGAGCAGCGCGACGCCGCCGACCGACACGTCGACGACCGCCACCTCGACTCCCTCGGGGTCCTCAGGGGCCGCGCCGTCGGGGAGCACCTCGACCGCGATCCAGAAGGGGTCGGCGTCCACGTTGGCGCGCGGGTCGCGCCGGCGCTCGTCGTGCACGAGGAAGTCGCCGTGCGCGAGCACGCCGGCGCCCGCTTGGCTCGCGACGAGGGGGGTGGTCCGGAAGCGGTAGTAGCCCTCGCCCTCGCGGGAGAAGGTCGCCCAGCCCGGGCCGAGTCCGACGCCCTCGAGCAGGCTGCTGCGCTCGACCTCGACGTGGATCCCCGCTTCGTCGACGCCGTCGACGACCACGTTCACCTTGCGACCGTCGTCGCGGCGCAGCACGAGGACCTCGCCGGGGTAGAGGTCGTGGCTGCCCTGCGCGGGGCCGTTGCCTGGGCCGAAGCCGAGCAGCTCGCGCAGCGCGCTCAGGCGCTCGAGGTGGGCCTGGTAGTCGTCGCTCGAGACGCCCCGGTAGCGAGAGACCTCGCTGCGGGTGAAGCGGTCGAAGTCCTTGCGGCGGACGAGGACCAGGTGGGGGGCGCGGCGGCAGGAGACGCGGGCCCAGCGCTCCATGGCGTCGCGCTCTCGCGCCGGCACGTTGCGGATCCGCGCGATCGCGTCGAAGCGGTTCCAAGCCTCGCGCCGACGCGCGGCGCGAGCGCCGGTGAAGGGCATCACGACGCCGAGGGCCACCAGCAGTCCGAGCAGGAGCAGGTTGAGCGGGAGGATGTCCACCGGGGCCGGCTGGAGCGCCAGGGGCAGGGCCGACCCCAGCCAGGCGAGGGCCGGGCTCACGGCTTGAAGCTCCGGATCGCCGCCAGGGCGTCTTCCCTCGTCTGAGCAGCGAGGAGCGAGTTGCGCACGCCAGGCTGGAGCAGCTGGCGGGCGATCCGCGCCAGGTTGCTCACGTGGCGGTCGCGGTGCTCGGCGGGGGTCAGGAGCAGGATCACGAGTCGGACGTCGTGATCGTCGACGGTCTCGAAAGGGACGCCGCCGGGAAAGATCCCTAGCGCGGCGATCTCGCGCTCCACATGGCACGTCGTGCCATGGGGGATCGCGATCCCCTGTTCGAGGCCGGTAGAGAGCCGCCGCTCACGCGTCATGATCGCGTCGAGCAAGTCGGCCCTACAGGCCATGTCTACGGCGCCCGCGTCGAGTAGGCAGTCGAGCAAGAGCTCGATCGCCGACTCCTTGTCCTGGGCTTGGAGTCCAACCCAGATGTTGCGGCCGCCGGTGAGCGTCTCGAGATCGACCGTCGACACAGCTTTCTTCGCAAGGGTGGCAGGCGCCTCGGCGGGCATTATTCGACCTAACTCCGTGAGTGGACCGCGTTTCAGGCCACCTGTCAACCCGCGGCCGACGAAGGAGTCACTTGGGGCTGCCCGCGGGATACCTGCGGATCTCGGGAATCGAGGCTTAGGAGGTTACGTTGAAGCCTGACAGGAACGACGAGAGCCCGATGTCGCAGCACCGCAAAGCCCAACGAGCCGCCTTCGAGGAGCTGATCGATCCGCTCTTCGACTCCCTCTACGGCTACGCCCTGCGCATGACTGGCAACCGCCCCGACGCGGACGATTTGCTCCAGGAGAGCCTCTATCGGGCCTTCCGCGGCTTCGGCGGTTTTCGCCCCGGGACCAACTTCAAGGCCTGGATGTTCCGGATCGTGACCAACACCTGGATCTCGCGCACTCGGGCGCTCAAGCGGGCTCCGGCCCTCGTGGCCGAGCTGGAGGAGATCGACGACCCGGCGACGGCCCTCCACGAGGAGCTGGTCGACGCCGAGACCGACTGGGAGGTCGTGATCGGCGAGGCGGTCGAGGACGAGGTCAAGCACGCCCTGGGCGAGCTGCCCGACGACTTCCGCGCGCCCCTGCTCCTCTCGTGCCTGGGCGGCCTCCGCTACAAGGAGATCGCCGGCGCCCTCGACGTGCCCGTCGGGACCGTCATGTCACGGCTGTTCCGGGCGCGCCAGCGCCTGCGCCGCAGCTTGCGCGAGTACGCAGCGGAGCGTGGCTGGGGCGAGAAGGCTCAGCCCACGTGAGCGGTCCCGCCATGAACTGCGCCGAGGTGCGCGACCGCCTGCAGCCCTTCCTGGACGGCGAGCTGAGCGTCGAGCAGAACGTCGCGCTGCTCAAGCACAGCGAGCTCTGCCCCAGCTGCGCAGGCCTGCTGGAGCGCGAGCAGTCGCTCGTGTCCCTGGTCAAGAGGGCGGCCAGCGAGCCGGTCCCCGCCGACAAGCGGCGGACGCTCCTCGACGGCGCCTTCCGCCAGGTCGAGCGCGAGCGGACCCGCGGGCGGCGCTGGGCGCTGGCGGCGGTGGCCGCGCTGCTCCTGGCCACGGTCGGGCTCGTGTCCTGGCACTCGGATCCGCTCTGTATCAGCGGCTGCGGCACGGCCAAGATCGCGCGCGCCGCGCTGGCCGCTGCGCGCGAGCAGCCGCGCTCGATCGACGACCTGCAGCGCTCCTTCCCTCGCCCCTTGCGCGTCCCCCGCCCCTGCGGGCTGGAGGTCGAGGGCGGCTACCTGGTGCGCATGTTCGACGTCGTGGACCGGCCCCTGCTGCGTCTGCGCTGCAAGCGCTCGGGCCAGCAGGTGCTGCTGGTCCACGTGCCGGGCGGGCACATGCACTTCTGGCAGCGCAAGACCTGCGCCGACGGACGCTGCTACTTCCGCACCGAGCGGCCCGACCTCTGCGTCGTGGGCTGGGAGGAGGGAGACGGCCTGTGGCTCGTCGTGACCGAGCGAGAGGTTCGTCAGGACAGCCTCTTCGTCGCGGCGGCCGCGCTTCGTGACGCCTTCGGTTGAGCCGGCTATCCTGCTGGCATGCCGCCAAAGGAAACGGGTCACTTCAACCTGCACGCCCCGCGCAAGAAGAGCCGCGGGAGCAAGCTGCTGACGCTGATCTTCCTGGTGATCCTGATCGGGGTGCCCCTCGCCGGGAACACCTTCTACAAGGACACCCCTGGACTGCTGAAGCACGTCGAGCAGCGCGACGCCCTCGCCGTGGCGGCGCTCTACGCGCTCCACCACAAGGGGCCCCCGCGCGACTCGGAGCAGCTCTTCCGCGAAGCCTTCACCGACGAGAGCGCGCCCGAGGGCGTGCGCGCCGGCGCCGCCCGTTGCCTGGGCACCTTCCAGGACGACCTCGTCGGGCGCCTGCTCGGCCAGCGCGCTCTGGACGACCCCTCCCCGATCGTGCAGGAGGCCGCCTGCCGGGCCATGGGGGACAACGGCAAGACCAGCGCGGCGCCCTTCCTGGACCGGATCCTGCGGGGCGGCGGGGCCTCTCACCGCGCCTTGGCCGGGGCGGCCTACGCCGTGGGCAAGCTGCAGCTGCGAGCCTACGTCGACGACGTCGTCGAGCTGCTCGCCTCGCCCGACTACGACGTCCGCGCCGAGGCGCAGGCTGCCTTGGAGTCCTTCACGCCGGAGAACGTGACCTTCGGCCAGGACCGTGACGACTGGAAGCAGTACTTCCTGGAGAACGGATAGGCGCGCGGAGGTAGCGCTGGCGGGCCAGCGCTGAGGCGCGGACCTCCGCCGAGCTGCCCTCCACGAGCACCTCACCCCCGCAGAGCAACACGACCCGGTCGCTGGCCGCGAGCACCGCCTCCGCGTCGTGATCGCAGAGCAAGACCCCCAGGCCGCGTCGCCGCAGCGCGTCGATCACCTCGATCAGGTCGGCGACGCCGATGGGATCGACGCCCGCGAAGGGCTCGTCGAAGAGGAGCAGGCTCGGCGCTGCGGCGAGCCCGCGCGCGACCTCCAGCCGGCGCTTCTGCCCGCCCGAGAGCTCGCGGGCGAGGCGCTGCGGGTGCTCGCTCAGGCCGAGCTCCTCCAGGAGCTCGTCGCGGCGGCGTCGGCGCTCGCGACGCGGGAGCCCTCTCCGCTCGAGGGCGACCTCGAGGTTGCGGGCGGCGCTCAGCTCGCGGAACACCGAGAGCTGCTGGGGCACATAGCCCAGCCCGCAGCGGGCGCGCTCGAAGAGGGGCAGGCGCTCGATCCGCCGACCCTCGAGGGTGATCCGGCCGCTCTCGGGGCGGAGGATCCCCGCCAGCATCCGGAAGGTCGTCGTCTTGCCCGCCCCGTTGGGGCCGAGCAGGCCGACCACTTCGCCGGGGTGCACGGCGAGGGAGACGTCGCGCACGACCAGGTGCGAGCCAAAGCGTTTGGAGAGGTTCTCGGCGATCAAGCTCATGGAGCGAGGGTCGCCGGGCAGAGGTCAAGCCGTGTCCAGGCGGAGGTCGAGCTTCGTCCAGGCCTGCGGGTTGGCCACGGGGGTCGCGAGGGCCGCCAGCGCGCGCCGGCAGCGAGCGCGCTGCGGGCCTTCCTCGGCGGCCTCCTGCGCGAGGAGCCAGGCGGCTCGGGCTTGAGCGGGTCGCTGCAGCTGGGCGAGGAGCCCGGCCCGCAGGGCGAGGCGCTCGAAGGGGTCTCGGCGCCCGGGGTCCGGGCGCGTGCGCTCCAGCGTCCGCAAGGCCAGGGCGGGCTCTGCGCGGTGGGCGAGCTCGCGCGCCAGCTCGAGCCCCAAGAGGGGATCCAGGTGGCGCGAGGCGCGCAGGGCGCGGCGCAGGGCGGGCGCGGCGAGGTGCGGCAGGCCGGCCTCCCGCGTCAGGCGAGCCGCGCGCACGCACACGCGCGGGGTGAAGCGCTCGGCGTAGGCCAGCAGGGGCACGACCAGCTCTGGGCGGCGCTCGAGCTCGGGCAGCGCCAGGACCCGTGCTGCCAGGCGCGCGTCGAGCCGGCGGGGGCGGAGGGCGTCGGCGAGGAGGGGCAGGAGCGCGCCGGCCCTGACGGTCTCGAGGCGGGCGCGGTGGGGCTCGCTCGGGTCGTTGAAGAAGCGCTCGACCTCGCACACGTCGACGACCCCGTCGTCGTACCAGTTGGCCGCGACGAGGCTGTCGGGGCAGCCGCGGCCGCTGGGGACGGTGCGCATCCGGCGCGCGAGCTCGACGACGACGGCCGCCGCGAGCTCGTCCATGCCGAGCCCGCCGTCGCGGGCGTAGGGGCGATAGGCGAGCAGCTCGCCGCGCGGCGAGATCGCGAGCAGGCAGCGACCGAGGACCCGGCCCTGGGGGTCGCGCGCGTAGAGCACCCGCTTGTTGAGGTCGGCGGCGTTGCTGACGGCCGAGAAGTAGTTGAAGTCCCCCGGGGCGAGGCAGGTCGCGAAGGGGGCGCCCATTTGGAGCACCGCCAGGGGGTCGTCCTCGAGGGAGAGCAGGACGACCCGTCCGTCCCGGGCGGCGCGGACCCAGGTCCCGATCCCCTCCAGCCAGGGGCGCGGGTCGACGCCGAGGCGCGACAGGCGGGAGAGCCAGCGCGCGTTGGCGGGCGCGGCGCGCAGGTCCCAGGGGCGCGGCCCCAGGCGCTCGCGCAGGACCCGCAGCCCCAGCTCGCGGTCGACCCGCTCCTCGAGCCCGGCCAGCGCGACGATCGCGCGGCGCGAGGCGGGCTCGTGCAGCCACTC
>CALDQK010000118.1 GCA_937911525.1 uncultured bacterium | reverse complement strand
TACGGCGCGTTGGCCGACGCCTTCACCCGCCCCTTCACCAACCCCCTCCGCCGCTATCGCGACTACAAGGACCAGGAGCGAGGCATGACCGTGCTCTGGGACTGGGTGGATTGGCTGGGCGGCTACCCCTACCAGGCGGCGACCCCCGCCCAGGTGGCCCGCTTCTTCCAGGCCCGGGGGCTGGGGCTCTACGGCTGCACGCTCACCGACTCGAGCATGGGGAACAACGAGTTCCTGTTCTGCGCGGATCCCGAGGCCCACCACGCGGGACGCCAGCGTCCCTGGAAGGGCTGGCGCCCCAGCGCCGCCGAGCCGATTCCGCCCGGTTGATCCGTGATCTGGACGGACCGGGCCGCCCAAAATCCGTCCCAGGGCACCGATTGATCTGAAACTGAAACGCTTAGGGCGACGCGGGTGGAGCAGAGGGCGTGCCGGAAGGTCTTTATTAACCTCGGTTTAACTCCGTCTTCACGTTCTGGCCTAACTCCAGCGTTTATCGGCGTCCCAATTGCAAAGACATTCCCCGAGAGACGGGAGTGTGTATGTCGAGGGCGCGTGGTCGAGCGCGGACGTGGGGGTGGCTGGCGCTAGCAGGAGGTCTGCTGGGGCTGGCGCTCTGCACCCCCGCTGGCCACCTCGAGGGCTGGTCCAGCCCGGCGCGCGCCGCCTTGCCCGACCCCGAGCTGGCCTCGGTCGAGCTGTTGGTCCACGGGGCGCCCGCGGATCTGGTCGAGCTCGCCGCCGAGCACGGCCTGGTGCGCCGCCGAACCCTGCTGGCGCTCGACGCCGCGCTCTTCGCTGCTCCCCGCTCCACGGCAGCTGCGATCGCGCGGGCCCTGCGCGCCGATCCGCGGGTCCGCTCCCTCAGCCCCAACCACCGCTTCGAGGTGGCTGGCGGCTGCTGCGGTGGCCACGACGACCACGAGCGCGACACCGCGGCGGGCTTTCGGGCCGCTCACCAGCGCTTGGAGGCCAACTTCGGCCCGCTGCACCGCGAGCTGAGCGGCGCCGGCGTGCGCGTCGCCGTCCTCGACACCGGCTTCGACGTGACCCACCCCGACCTCGCGCTCCGAGAGGGGGTCAGCGTGGCCCGCTCGGCCCAGGGCGCCCTCTTGCCCTGGGAGCGAGACCCCGCCGGCCACGGCACGGCGATGGCCTCCCTGGTCGGGGCGCGACCCCTGCAGCCTGCGCGCGGCCTCGAGGGCGTGGCTCCCGGCGTCGAGCTGATCGGGGTCCGGGTGTGCGACGACCAGGGCGCGGCCAGCCTGGCCGACGTCGCGGCGGGGATCGTGGCGGCCGTCGACCGCGGGGCGCAGGTCGTCCTGCTGAGCCTCGGCGCTCGCCTCCCGGCTCCCACCCTCAGCGCGGCCATCGACTACGCCGAGCAGCGCGGAGTGCTCCTGGTGGCCGCCGCCGGCAACGCCAACGTCCACCAGGACCTGTGGCCCGCGGCCGACGAGCGCGTGCTCTCGGTCGGCTGCGTGCGCGACGACGGCGGACTGGCCGGCGGCACCGCCCTGGCCGCGACGACCGACCTCATGGCGCCGGGCGTGCAGGTCGCGGTCGCCCTGCCCCAGGCGGCGAGCGAAGACGGCTACGCCTTCGTGACCGGGTCCAGCGCCTCGGCCGCCCACGTGGCCGGGGTCGCCGCCCTGGCGCTCGAGCGCCGCCCCGACCTGTCCTTGGACGCGCTGCGCACGCTGCTGCGCCGGGCGGTCCGCCCGCTCCCGCTCTTCAGCGAGCACCCGACCCTGCAGCGCGCCTTCCCCGCGGGGATCTGCGACGTCGACGCCCTGGCGCGGACCCTGCGCGGCGAGCCGCTCGCGCTGCGGCTCGAGGGCGCGCGGGCCTGGCCGCAGGCGGCGCGGGCCGGCGGCGAGGTCGTCGCCCAGGTGCGCGTGGTCAACCCCGGCCTGAGCGCGAGCGCGCCGACCCGCCTCGTGCTGAGCGGCCTGGGGGAGCAGGCCCTCGACGTGCCCGCCCTCGCGCCCGGCGCGGCGCGGGAGCTGAGCGTGCGCGTGGCGGTGCCCAGCGACTTCCGCGGGGCCGAGCTGAGCTTCCGCCTCGGCGAGG
>CALDQK010000117.1 GCA_937911525.1 uncultured bacterium | reverse complement strand
CGACGACGCGCTCGCAGAGGTAATCGACGGCGGCCTCGTAGAGCCCGACCATGGTGCCGAGGGGCCCGCTGATGAGATGCAACTCGTCCTGCACGACCAGCTCCGGCGGCAACAGGCCGTCAGGCACCGGGGTCGCTCCCGCGGGCGCCTTGTGCATGACGCCGTAGGCCCGGCGGTCATCGACGTGGGTCGCCCGGCCGAAGAGCATGCCCGCCTCGCCCCTCCACGGAACCATTGCGTACTTATCGACGGTGGCGACGACAAAGTCCGGGAGCTCCTGGTAGATCTGCTCGTCCACGAAGAGCACCGGCAGGCCGCTCCCGGGCCGCTTGGCCTCGGTGAAGAGGCAACCGCTGCCTTCGCAGTAGACCACCGCCCGAACGTACTTCGTCTTGCTCGGCTTGCCCTTGTCGTCGACGAGCTTGATGTTCTGGATGCGGATATCGGTCCCGCACCAGGGGCACGTCGTGAGCGGGAACGGCGAGCTCTGGAGGCCGGGCGTGTAGTCGTGCAGCGCTCGATGGACATCGCGCAGGCGATTCGCCGTCGCGGCGCGACCGACCCAAAGACCGACGGAGAACCTGGTGTTGCCCAGTCGCTCGGGCTTGCGCCGGCGGATCTCTTCGAGGGCGCACATCAACGTCGCGGCGCGGCCGAGCTGATCGAGGGTGAGCAGCCGAAGGGTGTAGCGGAGGATGACCGCCACCCCGCGTCCCTCGTCAGGCCGGCTTTTCCCACGCAGCCGGCGAAGCGCGAGCGTGAAGGCGATCAGGCCGAGGTAGGCCTCGGTCTTTCCGCCGCCGGTCGGAAAGTAGATGAGGTCGGCGATTCCCCGGTCGGGGTGAGACGGGTCGGCGACCGAGGCGAGGTTGAGCAGGATGAAAGCGAGCTGGAAGGGGCGCCACCCCGGCTGTTTGCCGTCCTTGTAGCGGCGGTCCTCCCGGTTCTTGTCCGCCTGGAGCGCCGCGACGTGCATCGCCTGGTTCGCGAGATTGAAAGCCTCGCGCACCTCGTCATCCGTCTCGAGAAGAGCGATGCCCTCGCGCATCCGGTCGCGCGCCTTGGTCGCCTTCGTCATCAGCTCGTGTCGCGTCTTCTCGAGCTCGTCGCGGTCGAGCGAGATGTCGCGCTGGCCTTGGATCCAGCTCGTATACGCCTCGACGAGCGGCGTCAGCCCGTTCGCCAGGCCCTTCCCGTCGAGCTTGGCGAGCGGCGCCATCTCGGTGAGAACCGACGGGCGATCCTCCTTGCCATCGAAGGGGATGTGGTCGACGCGCCGCACTTCATACTGCGGCAGCTGGGTCGTCGAGAGGCTCCGGACCTTGCAGTCGTCTGCCGCGGCCGGCAGCTCGACGCTGGTGTTGTGGCCCACGGCCCACTCGACCTTGTCCCGGAAGTTGAGCGCGAGGATCCGCTGGTCCTCGTCGTCCGCGCCTTCGCCGCGCCGATTCGGGCGAGAGAGAAACCCCGGCTCGTAGTGCAGGGTGAACTGCACCTGGAAGATGAAGTTGAGGTCCCGGTCCTTCTCGAGCGCCTCCCGCTCGTTGACCAGGAAGAGACTGAGCATCCGGGCGCCGTCCGGCAGGCCATCGATCGCCGTGGTCCGAAGCTCCCCGCGGAAGCGAAGGCCACTGGTGTTGGGGATGGGGATCCCCTCTCGGCCTTCCAGGGCGGCACGGTCGAGCGGAATCACGATGCCGGACTCCTGGTGGGGCACCCGCTTCCATCCCCACGACTTGCGCTCCTCGTGGTCCTCGGCGGTCTCGACCTTGTCGTAGTCCGCGAAACGGACGTCCACGGTCAGGTGGTCGCCCTCACCCGGGGGCAAGAACACGCTCAGACCCATCGACGCGGGGAAGCGCACCGGTCGCTTGGTCTCCGGCTCCGACTCGCCCGCGTCCTCGGCCTGCGTGTCGTTGTCGCTGGCCAGGCCGCCTTGTTGTGACTCCTCATCGTCGACGTCCGGGTCTCGCCCACCCTGAGGCGCGAGGAAACCGGTCAGATACCAGCGGGAGGGCGGCAGCGGCAGGATCTCTTCACCACCCGCCGGGTGGTCGGGCGGCACGAAGGGGCCGATGAGGTCGGCGTGCAGCGCTTCGACCAAGCGCTTGCGGATCTCCAGCTCTCGTTCGCGGTCAGCCATGGCTCAGAACAACGTCCCCTGCTCATCTCCATCGGACGAGCCCTTGCGCGACCGACTGACGGCCTTCTTCTTCGACCGCCTCTTCTTGCTGCCCTTCTTCTTGCGCAGCCCGAGCCGCTCCTCTTCCTTCGCTCGTTCGGCGTTGAGCACGTAGAGGCGGTCGATGACCTCGTCCTCGAACTCCTGGAGCGCCGCGCGGTCCGCGTCCGTCTTTGGGCAGAACGGCGGGACCTCGATGTCGGACCAGCCGTAGGCGTCGAGGACGGCTCGGTCCATCTCCTCGTGGAGGCGGCGGAGCTCGAGGACGCGAGGCTCGTGATTCTCGGGGTCCTTGAGCGCGTTGTAGGTCTTGGTGAGTCCCTGGTCGGTGTCGAGCATGAAGGCCGCGCGTGTCTCGTAGAGCTGCTCGCCGATGGTCTCGAGGGAGCCAATGACGGCCCGAGGATCTGGTTGGGGGAACGGGAAGGTCTCGAAGCAGTCGCTTGCGGAGTAGTTGATTCCCGCGTTGCGCATCGTCGAGGACAGGAGCCAAGCCCAAGGCTCATGAACGCGCGAGCTCAGGACTGCGAACGCCGTGAAGGCGTCGAGCGGAAAAGCATACAGCTTGTGCGAGAAAATGCGGTCGGTCGGCTGGAACGAGAACATCAAGTGCTTGCTAACGATCGCCGCGACGAGGCAACGGTCGAGCGGCGCGATGGCCTGCTGGAGTCCCGTGCGGAAATCTCCGAAGCGCCACCATCGCTCGCGGTGCGCCTTGCGGTTTACCTTGTCGCGCTCGGGCTTCACTTTCTCCCGCAGGATCGCGATCAGGTCGGGCCAGCGCTCGGCGTGTTCGAGCGCCATCTGGCCGAAGCTGATCACGTAGCGGTCGAAGCTCTGCGTCGGGCTGGTGTTCACCTCTTGTCCGCCGAGGTACGGGAAGATCCTCGCCGCGTTGCGCGCGTCCTTCGCGACCAGCGCGTCACGCTCTTCGGGCGTCAGCGTGAAGCCCATTCCGACCACCACGTGTCCTTGCTTGCTCCACGGGGCGTTCCGCATCAGCGTCGCGGCATCCGCACGCTCGGGTTTTCCGCGCAGCCGGCTGTTGATCGTCGGCACGCTCAAGTCGTTGAGCCGTCGTTCGCTAATCGCGGCAACGGGAGCACCCACAACGAGATGGGCAACCGAGACTGTGACCGCGGCGGCGCCAGGCCACGCCATCGATACGGTCGCGTCGTAGATATCGAAGCCTCGGCCGACGAGTGTCTGGAGCCCGGTGGTGCGCGTATCGCCCTGGGCGATCGTGTTCGTTGCGATGAGCCCCAGCGCGCCATGCGGGCCGAGCAGCCCGGCTGCCCGCAGGAAGAAGTGCGCAACCAGGTCGGCTTGGCCGGTAGCTCCATGGTGGAGGGCGAAGGTCCACTCGCGGTAGGCC
>CALDQK010000116.1 GCA_937911525.1 uncultured bacterium | reverse complement strand
CTTGGGGCTGGCCCTCGCCGAGCTGCAGGAGCCGGGCGCGGCCGTGCCCTTCCTGCGGCGCGCCCTCGCCGGAGAGCTCGCTCCCGCGGCCAAGGGGAACGCCCTCCTCCAGCTCGGGCTGGGCGAGCTGAGGGTCGGCGACTTCGAGCAGGGGCTGGCCTCACTCCGGGCGGTCTGCCTCCTGATCGACCGGGGCCCGCAGGTCGCTTCGCACCTCCGCCTGCTGGCCCAGGCCGCCTCAGCCTGTGGGCGCGAGACGGAGGTCATGGTCGAGCTGGAGCCGACCGTCAAGCGCTGGGCGGACCCCTTGTCTCAGCGCAGCGTGAAGCTCTTCGCGGCCCAGTCGGTCCTGACGACTCACCCCCCCAACCTCGAGATGGCGGGCGGCTGGCTCGACCAGCGCCCCCTCGCTGAGGAGTTCGCTCCGCTCCGCGAGTGGCGGGCCGATCTCGAGCTGCGCCGGAAGCTGATCATGAAGAAGACCCACCGGGAGCGGACCTACACGGAGCTACCGGCGCTGCACTTCGCGCTCGCGCTCCAGGACCTCGCGGCGGGTCGCGTCGAAGACGGGACGCGCCGGCTGCTGCGCCACCCCCAACCGCTCAACGATCTGCGCCGCTTCGTCGCCGCGCTCGCGAGCGTCGGGCGCGACCCCCCCCAGCTCTTCCTGGACCGCCTGCAGGAGCTGCGCATGGATCGCGCCTTCTTCGGGCGCGCCCTGCAGATCTCGCTGCTCTTCCCGGACGACCCGCGCTTCCCCCTCCAGATCGTCTCGTGCTGCACGGAGCTGCTCGACCGGGCGCTCTATCGCGATCCGAGCGAACCCCTCTCGCAGCCCCTGGCAGAGGCCTGGCTGCGCTTGGGGACGCGCGCCGCCGAGCCGCTGCTCGACCCCCGCCAGCGCGACCCGTGGCGGGGTCGCGCGCAGCTGGCCTCGCTCCTTCACACCTGGTCGCGGCTGCTGGAGCAGGAGGGGTGGCGTCCCCTCCTGCGTGACCTCCCCGAGCTCGAGGCGGCGGCCACGCGGATCCTCACCCTGACCGAAGGGGCGCCGCCCAAGCCCTTGCGCCTGCCTCTGCTCGAGATCCGAGGCAGCGCCTTCGCCTGCCTGGGGCGCTTCGAGGAGGCGCGTCGCGCGGTGGAGCAGGCGCAGGAGCAGTTCTCGAGCGCCCCGCAAGCCCTGATGCTGGAGGCCGAGGTCGCGCGGCACCTCCACGACGAGGACGCCGAGGTCCAGGCGCTGCGAGCCGTGCGGGACCGGGGGGGCGAGCCTTGGGCCACGCGCGCTCGCCGTCGGCTGCGGGAGCTAGGCCGGTAGGACAACTCGAGCTCGCGGGTCGGCGCTAAGCTGGTCCGCGGTGGGTGGTGCAAGCGGAGCTCGAGGACGCGGCCAGGTCGGGCCCTATCGGCTCGAGGGCGAGCTCGGTCGGGGGGGCATGGGCGCGGTCTACGCGGCCCGCCACGTCCACACCAACGCGCGGGTCGCGCTCAAGCGGGTCCTGGTGGTCGACCACGACCCCGAGGCCCTGGCCCGCTTCGACGTCGAAGCCCGCGCCCTGGCGCAGCTGCGGCACCCCAACGTGGTCCACCTGCTGGAGGCCGGACGCGACGGGCAGGGTCGACCTTGGATCGCCATGGAGCGCGTCGACGGCGAGGGCCTGGACGCGGTCCTCCGCCGGGACGGGCCCCTCCCCGCGGAGCGCGCGCTGGAGCTGATCCGTCCGCTGGTCTCCGCCCTGGCGCACGCCCACGAGCGCGGCGTCGTGCACCGCGACCTCAAGCCGAGCAACGTGCTCCTGCGCGCGCGCGACGACGCGCCCTTGCTGACCGACTTCGGGCTGGCCAAGCGCCTCGACCAGAGCCAGGCCCTGACCCAGACCGGCGAGGTCCTCGGCACCCCCGGGTATTTGGCCCCTGAGCAGTGCGGGGTCCCGGGTGGGATCGGGCCGGCGACCGACGTCTACGGGCTCGGCGCCTTGCTCTACGCGCTGCTGACGGGTCAACCGCCGTGCCGGGGGGCGACCTTGATCGACTCCCTGCGACGCGTGATCGAGGTCCCGCCGCGTCCGCCTTCGGAGCTCGCCCCCGTGCCGGCCCCGCTCGAGGCGCTCTGTCTGCGCTGCCTGGAGAAGAGCCCCGCGCGGCGCTTCAGGGACATGGCCTCGCTGGGGGAGGCCTTGGACGCGCTCGAGCGCTCGCCGGACCGGAGACCGCCGCCGGCGCTGCTGGCCAGCGCGGCCTTGCTCACCGCGCTGGGGATCGGAGCGATCGCAGGCGGCGCGTCCTTCGAGCCGGAGGTGGCGCGCCCCGCGGTCGCGTCGTCCGCTCCCGCCGCTCCCGTGAGCCCTGTCCCGCTACCCAGCGCGTCAGCGCCCACTCCCACCCCGAGCCCGAGCCCGAGCCCGAGCCCTTCCGAGCACGAAGGGAGCGAGCGCGACCTCGCGCAGCGCGACTTCAGCGCGGCGGTCCGCGCAGCGCGCGCCGATTCAGCGCCCTGGGAGGAGCGCTTGCGCGTCGCGAAGCGGCTCGCGGCCCTTGCGTGGGAGGGGGGCGGTCGAGCCGAGATCGGGCAGGCGCGCCAGCTCGCCGAGGGGCTGCTCCGCGACGCTCCGCGCGAGCGCCGCGGGCCCGTCCTCCTGTTGCTGGCCAGCTTCGAGACCCGCCAACCGCCCAAAGCGCAGAACCGTGCTCGGGTCCGGCGCCTCGCGGAGGGGGCCCTCGAGGCCGGGCTGAGTGCGGACGAAGAAGGGCTGGCTCGCAGCATGCTCGGGCGCGTGCTCCCCCCTGGAGCAGACGCGATCTCGAACGCAGTCGCCTGGGTGCGTTTGGCACCTCAGCCGCAGGCCTGCCTGGCGCTCGGGCTCGAGCTGGCTCGCGCCAACGAGCCGGGGGCCGCCGTCCCCTTCCTGCGCCGAGCCCTTCGCGAAGAACAAGGCGTGGTCGTCCGGGGCAACGCCCTGGTCCAGCTGGGGATCGGCGCCTTCTTGAGCGGTGACTTCGAGCTGGCGCTGAAGTCGCTGGGTGAAGTCTGCGCGCTGCTCGACAAGGGCGCTCAGGTCTGCGAGCACTTGCGCTTGCTGACCCAGGTCGCGTCGGCGGTCGGGCGCGAGGCCGAGGCCATGGAGCAGATCGAGCTCGCGGCGCGTGGCTGGTCGGACCCCCTCGCCAAGCGCAGCTGTGAGCTCGCCGAAGCTCAGCTGGCCATGACCAGGGCCGCTCCCGACCGCGTCCTCGCCGCCGATCTGCTCGACCTCCGCCCCGAAGCGGAAGAGCTCGAGGAGCTGCGCGAGTGGCGAGCCGACCTCGAGCTGCGCCGCCACCTGCTCGATCAACGTGTCCCCGGCAGCGCTTCCACGCGCCTCCCGACGGCGCAGTTCGTGGACGCGCTCAAAGCGGTGTCGGAGGGGCGCGTCGAGGATGGGGTCCGCAGACTGCTCCGTTACCCCCACCCGCTCAGCGACCTGCGTCGCTTCGCCGCTGCGGTCGAGGCCGTCCAGCGGGACCCGCGCCTGCGGCTCCTGGCTGGCCTCAAGGAGTTTCGGGAGGACCGCGCCTTCTTGGGCCGCGGAGCTCAGATCATGCTGCTCTACCCCGAGGACGCTCGCTTTCGCTTGCAGGTGGTCGCGGGCTGCACCGCGCTCTTGGACCGCGTTCAGCGGCGAGACTCTCTCCAGCTCCACTCGCAGCCCCTGGTCGAGCTCCGGGCGCGGGTCGGGCTCGCGCTGTCTCGTCCGCTCTTCGCGGAGGAGCAGGATCCAGGCACCACCTGGCGAGCCAAGGCCCAGCTGGCGGCGCTCTTGCTGAACTGGGCGCGCGTGCTCGGGCGGGAGGGCTGGCGCCCGCTCCTGGACGACCTCCCCGGCGGGGAGGCGGCCGCGACGCGCGCGCTGGCGCTGACCGAGGGGACGCTACCAGCGCACCTCCGCCTCCCGCAGCTCGAGATGCGGGTGCGGGCCTTCCTCTTCCTGGGACGCACCGAGGAGGCGCGTCCGGAGGCGGAGCGAGCGGTCGAGGAGTTCCCCGCCAGCCCTCGCGCGCTACTGCTCCGGGCGGAGCTCCGGCGCAAGCTCGGTCAAGGCGAGGCCGAGGCGGCGACTCTGCGTCAGATCTTGACCCTGCCCGACTCTCCCTGGCACAGGGCCGTCGAAGCGCGCCTGGAGGAGCTCGGGCGCTAGGAGGGCTCAGTTCGCTTGGCGGCGCAGAGCGCGCAGCAGGCGCGGAGGCCCCGGCGCTGGCGTCCAGCGCACGCGCAGGCACGACTCCCCGAGTCGCAGCTCGCTCGAGGAGCCGAGCAGCGCCGCCGCGCGCGGGGCGCCGTCGATCCAGGTCCCGTGGTGGCTCTCGTTGCGCGCCGCCCAGCGTTCACTCAACCGCAGCAGCACGAGCTGCAGGCGCGAGACGCGCGGGTCCGCCACGACCAGATCGCAGCGCTGGTCGCGGCCGATCAGGAGCCGCGCCGCGCCGGGGTCGGGCTCCCAGAGGCGCGCGGGGCGGCCAGGCTCGTGCACTTCGAGGGCCAGGGCGCCTGGCGGCAGGCTCGGGACGTGCTGTGGGGGGAGCTGGGCCCGGGCCGCCAGCCAGGCGCTCAGCCGCTCGGCGAAGGACCCGCCGGGGGGGAGGAGCTGCTCGGCGCGCGCGAGGGCCTCGCGGCGGACCGCCCGGCCGAGGGCCTCCAGCTGCGCGCGGGCCGCGGGCGTCGCGGCGACGGCGGCGGCGATCTCTTCCGGGCCCAGGTCGGTCCACTC
>CALDQK010000115.1 GCA_937911525.1 uncultured bacterium | reverse complement strand
ATTATATCGAAGGCGCGCTGAAACTCCTCACGGCGGCGGCTTCGGTGGCCACGGCGGTCCTGATGCTGCCCCTGCTGCCGGTCCTTATCGACCGCTTCACCCGCATCGACGCGGAGGAAGACGCGGACAGCGCATGAACCTGACCCGGCCCGATATCTCCAGCAGCACACAGTCCGGCGGAGCGCGCTATGAAACGCTCAGCGGCCTGCTGGAAGGCCTCGCGGGCGTCGTCGAAGCGCCCCTCGGAGATCGCGCGCCGCGCGCGCGCCAGCGCCAGCTCGCCGAGGGGGCGCTGGCCCTCGGCGCTCGCGAGCAGCCCGCGCGCCTCGGCCTGAGCCGCGGCCGGGCCGCGCCGCACCAGCTCGAGGCCCAGGGTCGCGGCGGTGGCGAAGCAGGGCAGCGCCTCGTGGGCGCGGCGGAGCGCGGCCACGGCCTCGGCGTGCTCGCCCGCGATCGAGAGCGCGCGCCCCAGCAGCAGGTCGGCGATCCAGCTCTCCTGAATCGCGAAGGGCGCCGGCGCCTCGGCCAGCTTCAGGTCGAGGGGATACTCGATCGGAGGGTAGGAGCGGCGCAGGGGCGAGTCGTCGGCGCTGCCGGCCTGGCGCAGCTGCTCGAGGGTCTCGCTGGGCACGCCGCGACCGCCCCAGGGGGTCGCGCGCAGGCTGGCCGAGGCCAGGGCCCGCAGCCGCGCGTCCTGGTGCTCGTCGTCGGCGATCGCCTGCAAGGTCGCGTCTGCCTCGGCGCTGCCGAGCTCCCAGCGCTCGAGGAAGGCCGCCACGAAGCGGAGGGTCTGCGCCAGCTCGTCGTCGCGTCCGCGGATCGCGTCACGCCGCAAGTGCTCGATCAGGAGCGAGGTGGCGGCGCTGGTGTGCGCGCCGGCGCGCCACTCGACCAGGTCGAGCAAGGCCAGCGAGCGCGACGCCTCGGGCAGGCGGAGGTCCGACTCCTCGCCCGTGAGCGTGGTGAGGGCCACCCGCTGCTCGGCCAGGGACTTGACGTGGGTCGCGGCGGCGTAGGCCTGGATCGCCTGCACGTGGGGGTCGGGCCCGGGACCAGAGAGGCTCGCGCCGTAGAGCAAGAGCAGCCCCGCGCCGACCGCGAGGGTCGGCGCCAGGCGCGCGGGCGGCGGGCTCCACTCGAGCCCCTCGCCCGCGAGCAAGGCGCGCAGCTCCCGCGCGAAGCGCTCGGGGCTCGGCCGCGCGCCGGGGTAGCGCGAGAGGGCCTTGGCGAAGAGGCGACGGGCTCGGTGCGAGAGCTCGAGCTCGGGCGGCGCGACGCCCCCGCAGCCCTCGAGGAAGGCTTGCCGGCGCGTGGACAGGCCCGCGCTCGCGGGGACACCCGCCGGCCAATGGAGGCGGTCGCCCAGGAGCGCGATCGCGCAGGCCGCCAGGGCGTAGGTCCCCTCGGCCTCGGTCGCGGGCGGATCCTGGGCGGGCTCGCGCCGCCAGCCCTGGAGCCGCTCTGGGGGCAGGCACACCAGGTCGTCGTAGGGCAGCTCGCTAGCGGGGGAGGGGGCGCGCCGCCAGCCGGGCCCGCCGAGGAGGCACAGGCGCGGCTCGGGGTCGAGCACCAGCAGGAGGGCCCGCGGGTGGAGCTGAGGCCAGAGGTTGCGCTCGTAGAGCTCGAGCAGCCAGCCGACGCGCTCGGCACCCGACGCCCGGCGCAGGCGCTCGCAGGCGCGCCGGTCGCGGTCGATTCGCGCGCAGGCGCGCAGCGCGGCGGCCTGGCCCTCGACCTCGGCCCACAAGATCGCGGCCGGCGCGGCCGCCTCGGGCAGGAGCGCGCGCAGCCCGCCCCCCTCGGCCTCCCAGCCCAGGTCGCCGCCCGGCGAGGCGGCCTCGCCCGCGGCGGGCTCGAGGGTCAAGAAGCGCTCGGCCCCCGCCCGTCCCAGGCCAATCTGGCCGACGACTCCCACCCCGAGGTGAGCCTCGACCTCGCAACCAGCCACGTTGGATACCTTCACGGACCGAAACGCTACCAGACCAGGGCGGCGCTGGGTCGCGAGGCGCCGGCTGAAGGTGGGGACCTCCCTTGCCGTCCCCCCGAGTGGGCCATACCCTGACGCCGCACAAGGAGGATTCGTGGGTGCACCCCGTCCCCTGCTCTTCGCCTGCTCGCTCGCTGCGCTCCTCGCCTCCGCCGCCCCCGCCTGGGCGCAAGGCTCGCTCACGCCGCGCACCCTCAAGCGGACCGTCGACACGGTGGTGCTCGATGGCTCGGCGTGCGGCAAGGCCAAGGGCGCCAAGATCTCGCAGATCCGGCTCTACACCTGCCGCGGCGGCTACATGACGCCGATCACCTATCAGATCGACGAGGTCGATCCGAGCGGCATCTTCTGCTGGAACCGGGGCGAGAAGGACCGCCGCCGCCGCGACAACGACCGCGGCGGCTTCGACGCCAACGATCAGCTGGTGTTCCTGGCCCGCGACATCGGCGATCGCGCGCTCCCCCACCAGCTCGCCATGGTCCCGGGCGCGATCGGCTTCCAGGAGATCGAGATCACCGACCCGATCAGCAAGGGCAAGGGCTGGGTCTACATCTTCCTCTTCCAGCGGACCTTCATTCCCGGCCGCCCCTCGCTCGACCTGACCAGCCTCAAGGTGCGCAAGCACGCCGACGACTCGCGCACCCACTACTGGTACGGCGAGTCCTTCTTGTTCCACAACGACAAGTCGCGCAAGAACGCGGTCCGCGCCACCTACGCCGGCCTCGCGGCGCCAGGCACCCGCGACTATCGCGGCGTCCCCAACATCGTCGACTCGACCCAGGTCAAGGCAGTCGTCAGCTTCATGTGGGTCACCCTGACCCGTCAGAGCGACGACATTCGCGTCAACATCGGCGGCTACATCGACGGCCCGCTGCGCGTGGTCGCCGAGAACATGCTCAAGGTCCACCTGGCCCTCGGCTTCTGGGTCAGCGCGCCCAACAGCTACCTGATCCTGTGGCGCAACAAGATGTCCATGCCGACCAACGCGGACAACCCCGTCAACCTCGACGAGTCCGACGACTCGAGCTACACGCTCTGCGTCGACATGAACAAGAACGCCAAGGGGCTCTACTTCTACAACTCGCACAACAAGACGCCGGTCGCGATCGACGGCAAGATGTCGGCGGCCGAGCAGCAGCTGAACACGACCTACCCTGACTACAACGTGGTCTATGGGGCGCAGGGCGGCCTGATCAGCAAGTTCGTGATCCCCCCCTTCCTCGCCAAGCGCAAGCGCAGCAAGCTGGTCTACCTCGACGACGCCACCCACGAGCGCAACGAGGAGTCCGCCGAGTTCCAGAAGGGCGCCTTCGGCTACAACGGCTACGTGATGGACATGCGGGGCCTCAAGAAGGGCACCTACCCCGGCGACTACGTGGTGTGGTACGCGCCGCCCGGCTTCAAGCCGGGCGACGAGATCCAGTACGTCAACGAGTACGACCACCCGCTGGTCGGCAAGGCCACCGCGGTCCAGCGCTGAGCTCCTGGGCGAACAGGACGCTTCGATTCATGGTCTCTCTCTCCTTGTCCCAAACCGGCGCAAGGGCCCAGCCACAGACGCAAGTCGAGGTCTGACATAGGCGTAGGGGGACCGGCGTCCGCCACGGACGTTTGTCGAGGAGCCCTGGACGCTCGTGAGCAGAGCCTGGAAGCCGTGAATCGCGCCTGGAACGCACTCGGACCGGCGAGCTCGGCCGCCCAGCCTGATTGCCGCTGGAGGTTGTGGAGAGCGCTCTTCCCTCCGTAGCATCCCCTCACGGGGGATGGTTCAACCCCTCCAGGTGCCCCATGACCACGCTCACCTCACTCCTGCCAGAACGCTATGAGAGCGTCGAGGAGTTGGGGAGCAGCACCCTGATCGTGCGGGATCGCGAGCGCGACGAGCGCCTGCTCCTGCGCGTGCTCCGCCCCGAGGACGGCGCCCGGATCCGACGCGAGCTGGAGCGGGTGCGCGGGCTGGACGCGGACCCGCGCCTGGCGCGGATCCTCGAGCTGGGCGAGCTGGAGGACGGCCGCGCCTACTACGTGCAGGAGCTCGTCGAGGGCGAGGACCTCTTCCAGTGGGCCCTGGCCCGCGACGCCAGCGAGGTGATCGCGGTGTGGAGCCAGCTGCTGCTGGCCCTCGACTGCTACCACCAGCTCGGCCTCGTCCCCCGCGGCGAGCGCCCGATGTCGATCCGAGTCGTCCCCAGCGACGATGAGCACGAGCCGCCCCGCTTGCGCCTGGTCGATCCCGGCGGCGTGATCGACGAGGGCAGCCGTGAGCTCCGCGCCGGCCAGGGGCTCGC
>CALDQK010000114.1 GCA_937911525.1 uncultured bacterium | reverse complement strand
GCCGAGGGTCGACCTCTACGCGCGCGTGGCGGGCATGTCGGTCGGGGGCCAGTGGTGCGGCTACTTCGCGAGCTTCAACTACGCCCAGGCCGCGCGAGCCCTCGGGCGCGCGTGGGTCGGTCAGCGTGCCCTGCACTCGGTCGGCAAGGTGCGCGCCTTCTTCCTCTACCGCAGCTACACCCAGCGCTGGACCTCCGAGCGCGTCGCCCGCTGGGAGGCGGTTCGTCGCCAGCACCAGGCTGGGGGGAGCCTGCGCCGCTACATGGTCCTGAGCGGCTCGAGCGGACAGCGCTACGCTCAGGGTCGGCGCCTGCGCTGCGAGGTGTTCGCTGGCTACCGGGACCTGCCCCTGCGAGCGGGAGACTTCGTGGTGTGGTCGCGGGGCAGCGGCCAGGGGCACATCGGGCTGGTGGAGTCCTACGAGCCGAGCCAGGGGCGCCTGGTCACGATCGAAGGCAACACGAGCAATCGCGTTCGTCGCCGCAGCTACGACCTGCGGCGAGCGGACGTGCGAGCCGGGATCGACGGCTTCGGCCGTCCAGCGCTCGGTGATTTCGTCGCAAGTCCTTGAGGCGATGGACGTGAACTGAAACGAAGCTGCAATGAAATGACGCGGTAGAGTCGTAAGTCATTTGCCTGGTGTCGCATTCTCGAGTCGGCCCGCTCCATGCTTTTCACTGGCTGGAGTGAAAGGAAGGCCACTCGTGAAGTCGCTCTTTTCGTGCCTCGTGGTTCTGCTCGCCCTTCAGGCCCCCGCGTTCGCCGACCCGGCGGGCCGGGCCCGACTGCGCGAGGTCCTCGCCGAGCACGGCTCCAGCGAACCGCTGGTGGTGCTCTCTCACCTCGCCCGGGGAGGCTCGTTCTCCATCGACGAGGCGGACGTCGTCGCCGCGGCGACCTCGGGGGAGATCTCCCCCGCGCTGCGGACCCTGCTCAGCAACACCCGCACGATCGGGGTCGCCGACGGCCGCCTGGTCCTCAGCGCCAACCGCGCCTTCGAGGTGCCGACCCAGAACGGCGGCGCGCTCCGCTTCGACAAGCGCTTCGGGATCGCCCCCGGGGACGCTGGACGCGCCGAGGTGCGCGGCCTGCAGGTCGGGCCCCAGCGCTACCCGGACAACCGCAACCGCGTGCGGACCGTCTTGCTGGACCGCGACGGGATCTACGGCTTCGACGTCGGCACGGGCCCCGAGCCGCGGGAGGTCTGGCTCCGCCCTCGCGTCGAGCCCGAGCCCGAGCCTGAGCAGCCCCGCGCCGAGGCGCCGGTCGAGCAGCCGCCGGTCGAGCAGCCGCCCGTCGAGCAGCCGCCCGTCGAGCAGCCCCGCGTCGAGCAGCCTCCCGTCGAGCAGCCCCGCGCCGAGCAGCCCGCTCAGCCTCGTCCCGCCCAGGTGGAGGAGCTCTCGCCCACCCAGCGCTACCAGGCGGGCCTGCACGTGCTGGCCCTCGAGAAGGCCCTGGCCCGCCTCGGCTACGAGATCCAGCCCGACCGCTTCTTCGACTTCAAGACGCAGGAGGCCCTGCGGGACTTCCAGCTCGAGCGCGACCTCCCGGCCAGCGGGGACCTCGACGAGGCCACGATCACGGCCCTGCGCCTCGCCCTCCGCGCGGCCGACCGGGCCGAGACCCCCGCCGAGCCCGCCCCTGCCCCGGCTGAGCCCGCTCCCGCCGAGCCGGCGCCCGCTGCGGCTGAGCCCGCGCCCGCTCCCGCTGAGCCGGCGCCCGCCGAGCAGGGTCAGCGCGGGGCGGAAGACGCGCTGCGCGACCTGTTCAACCTCTCCCCCTCCAGCTCCGGCGCCGCCTTCCGCCCCCTCGCCCCCGGCGCCCGCGGCGATCGCGTCAGCGCGCTCCAGCGCGACCTGAACCGCGCCGGGGCCTCGATCGCGGTCGACGGCCAGTTCGGCCCCGGCACCGAGAGCGCCCTGCGCGCCTTCCAGGAGGCCAAGGGCCTGCCGGTTACGGGGAGCCTCGACGCCGCCACGGAGCGGGCGCTTCAGCGCGCCGCCCGTCGCCCCGCCCTGGAGCAGGGCGACCGCGGCGCAGACGTCACCCGCCTCCAGCAGGCGCTCCGCAACCGGGGCCAGTCCCTCCGCGCGGATGGCCAGTTCGGTCCCGCCACCAAGGGGGCGGTCGAGGACTTCCAGCGCGCCGAGGGCTTGCCGGCGACCGGCGTCGTGGACGCTGACACCTGGGCTCGTCTCGAGGAGCTGCGCCGCGGCGACTCGGGCGAGCGGGTCCGGCAGCTCCAGGAGGACCTCAACCGCGTGCGCCGCGCTCAGGGCCTCGCTCCGATCGAGGTCGACGGGAAGTTCGGCCCGGGGACCGAGGAGGCGCTGAAGGCGCTCCAGCAGACCGCTGGCCTGGAGGCGAGCGGACGCGCCAGCCCCGAGCTGCTCGAGGTGCTCCGGCGGCAGCGCCGCAACCTGGGTGAGACCCCCCTGCTCCAGCCCGGCGACCGGTCCCCGGCCGTCGAGCGCTTGCAGGACCGGCTCAACGCGCACCGCGCCGCCGCCGGCCTGCCCCAGCTCGTCGACGACGGGATCTTCGGCCCCAGCACCGAGACCGCGCTCGAGACCTTCCAGCGGGGCGCGGGCCTGCCCGAGACCGGGGTGGCCGACCCGGCGACCTGGGCCAAGCTCAACGCCGAGCCCGAGGGCAACGTCCAGGCGCGGGCGCTGCGCCGCGGGGACGAGCACCCCGAGGTCGGGCTGCTGCAGAACAAGCTGAACCGGCACCGCGCGGCGGCGGGAGAGTCTCCGCTCGCCGTCGACAACAACTTCGGGCCGGCCACCGAGAGCGCCGTGCGCAGCTTCCAGGGCAACCAGGGCCTCCCCCAGACCGGCCGCGCCGACCCCGCGACGGTGGCCGCGCTCGACCAGGAGCCCGACATGGGGCCCCCGGCCGCCGAGCCGACCGATCCCGGCCCGGCGCCGACCGGTGACCTGCGCGGGGTGCGGATCGCGCTCGACGTCGGCCACGGGCACACCCACCGCAGCGCCTTCGACCCGGGGGCCGTCAACAGCACGACCGGCCTGACCGAGTTCGAGGTCAACTACCAGGTCGGCCAGGCCCTCGCGCAGCACCTGCGCTCCATGAGCGCGAACGTGTCGCTCTTCGCTTACCCCCGCGGCTCGAGCCAGCGCCTGACCCTGTTCCGCAAGGGCGCCCGCGCCGCGGGTCACCACATCTTCATCTCGCTGCACCACAACGCGGCGAACCGCAGCGCGCAGGGCTCGTTGACCCTGGTCCACACCTCGCGCACCAACTCGGGCTCGCGGGCCCTGGCCAACGCGATCCAGAGCGCCATGGTGCGCGACATTTGGGGCGGGGCCAGCAACCGCAACCTGGGCGTGCGCGGTCAGCGCCTCGGCGTGTTGAGCGGCGCCCACAGCCAGATCAGCACCGCGGTGCTCGTCGAGGGCTTCTTCGTCGATCCGCCCAGCGTGACCCGCGCGGTCGCGAGCGGCTGGGCCGTGCGCGAGGCCCGCGCGATCGCGAGCGGCGTGGCGGCCTACTGGGCCAGCCGGCGCTAGTGCGGAGATCGCGAGGACAGGCCGCTGCGAGTCGTGCAGGAGCGTTGAGGCTCCAGGCCTGTCCGAGCGCATTTCATGTCGCCGCAGGCGACGAGGCCCGCGCAGCGCGCCACCGAGAATCCGTCCGACCTGGACGGAGTGGCGGACGGGGGTCCGCAAGCCCTTCGTCGCGTGAGCTTCATACAGGCCCGTTCTGGACTTTCGAACGCATAAGTCCAGCGCGGGCCTGAGCTCTTTCCGGCCCACGACCTGCTTTTCATTTCAATGGAAAGAAGGAAGTGACCATGAGAGCTCTCCCCCCCGTTCTTGCGATCGCGCTGAGCGTCGCCGCCACGGCCACGGCAGACCCCCTCGGACGCGAGCGGCTGAAGGAGGTCCTGGCCGAGCACGGTCAGGCGGAGCCCCTGGTGGTGATGGCCGAGCTGGCCAAGCAGGGGAACCTCACGATCGACCGCTCGGACGCGATCGCCGGGGCGATCTCGGCGCCGGTCTCGCCCGCGGTGCGGACCTGGCTGGGCAACACGCAGCGGATCCGGACCCAGGACGGGCGGCTGCTCTTGAAGGCCGACCAGGGCTTCCGCGTGCCCACCCAGAACGGCGCCCAGCTCGAGTTCGGCGATCGCTTCCGCCTCGACCTCGAGCCGGATGGCCGGGTCAGCACCCGCGGCCTCGGCGTCCGTCCGCCCAAGGCGATCCACACCGGGCCGGTCAAGGGCGCCTTGCTCGACTCCAAGGGGATCTACGGGCTGGACCTCGGCAAGCCGGGGTCGCGCGAGCGGGTCGTTCAGCTCCGCCCCAAGGCCCCGACGCCGGTCGAGGAGCTAGGCGAGAAGATCGTCGAGAAGTCGATGGACGTGCTGCGGGACCAGCACCGGCGAATGCTCGACGACATGGTGCGTGAGCCGCGGCGCGACGCCGACCCGGAGACGCCCGCGCCGACCCAGGCGGCGCCGCGAGCCTCGATGCCGCGCGCTCAGGTCGCCGACGCCGCTCCGGCTTCGGCGCCGCGGGTCGAGCGCCCCGCCGCCGCGGTCGACCCCGCCGAGGTCACCCTGGCCGACCCGGCCAGTGGAGCGACGGAGGGCGGCGAGGACAAGCTGCGCAAGCTCTTCGGCCTGGAAGGGGGCGGCGACGCGGCGTTCCGGCCGATCGGCCCTGGGAGCGAGGGCGTCGCCGTGCGAGACCTGCAGCGGCGTCTGCAGGTCGCGGGGCAGCCGCTCGAGGTCGACGGCAAGTTCGGGCCGGGCACTGCGGACGCGCTGAAGCAGTTCCAGCGCGACCACGGTCTCTCGCCGAGCGGTCAGCTCGACGCCGAGACCCACGCCGCCCTGGCGCGGGCCGCCCGCGCGCCGCGCGTCGCGCGAGGCGATCAGGGCGCCGCCGCCCGCCGGCTGCAGGAGGGCCTGCGCCGCCGCGGCGCGCGGCTGCGACCCGACGGCGTGTTCGGACCCAAGAGCGCCGAGGCGCTGAAGCGCTTCCAGCGAGAGAACGGGCTGGAGGCGACGGGCGTCGCCGACGCCGCCACCTGGGACGCCCTCGACACCCTGCGCCGCGGCGACAAGGGCGACCAGGTGCGGGAGCTGCAGGAGGCCCTCAACCGCTTCCGCGCGGCGCAGGGCAAGCCGAAGCTCGCGGTCGACGGCAAGTTCGGGCCGGGGACGGAGGCGGCGATCAAGGAGCTCCAGGGCGAGCTGGGCGTGGAGCAGGACGGGCGCGTGTCGCCCGAGCTGCTGGACTCGCTGCGCCGCGCGAAGCTGCAAGGGATCGTGACGCAGGCGGAGAAGGCCGAGCGCAAGAGCGCGCCGGCCGTCGGGCTGGCCGAGGGCGACCGCGGGGCCGACGTCAAGGCGCTCCAGCAGGAGCTGCGCCGGCACGGGATCGCGCTCAACCCTGACGGCCACTTCGGGCCCGCGACCCGCAAGGCGCTGGAGCGCTTCCAGCGGGACAACGGCTTGCCCGTGACGGGGCGCGCCGACGAGGAGACGCGCAACGCCCTGCGCGGCCTGGTGCGCGGCGACCAGGGGGAGGACGTCAAGGATCTCCAGCGGCTGATCAACCACCAGCGGCGGATCGCGGGCCTCGACGAGCTGCCGATCGACGGGAAGTATGGCGCGGGGACGGCGGAGGCGATCGCCGAGATCCAGCGCGGCCTCGAGCGCCAGCCGACCGGGCGCGCGGACAAGCCGCTGATCGACGCGCTGACGACCGCGCGCGATCAGGACACCCAGCCGATCCTGCGCCCTGGCGACCAGGGCAAGTCGGTCAGCCGGCTGCAGGAGCGGCTGAACGCGCACCGCGAGGCGGCGGGGCTGGCGAAGATTCGCGAGACGGGCCACTTCGACAAGGACACCAAGACGGCGCTCGCGACCTTCCAGCGCGGGAACGACCTGCCGGCCAGCGGCGAGAGCGACAAGGCGACCTGGGACCAGCTGGACGGGCAGCCTCCGGCCGACGTCAAGGCGCGCCCCCTGCGCGAGGGCGACGAGCACGACGAGGTCGCGCTCTTGCAGGACAAGCTGAACCAGGTGCGTCGTTGGCGCGGGGAGCGGCCGATCGGCGTCGACGGCAACTTCGGCCCGGGCACCCGCAAGGCGATCGAGGGCTTCCAGCAGCAAAGCGACCTGCCGGTCACGGGCCGGGCGGACGCCGAGACCGTGGCGGCCCTCGACGAGGCGACCGCGGGCAGCTTCTCGGGGAACTTCCCCAAGCAGGCGCAATACAAGCCCTTCTCGGCCGAAGCGCGCCAGCTCTTCACGGCCGCGGCGAGGCTGGCGGGGGTCCCCGAGGAGTGGGCGCACTCCAACGGGCTGCACCAGATCCTCTCGCGCGAGTCGAAGGGGTGGGTCGGCGTGCCGAACTACACCTACGGGCGGCGCAAGACGAACCGCGCCTCGTGGGCCAGCGTGCACGAGGAGCTGCGCCGCGGGCGCAAGCGGGCCAAGTCCTCGGCGACCGGGCTCGGGCAGCTGCTCCTGGGCAACGTGGACAAGTACTACCCCCAGGGTCGCGCCGGGATCGGCGATCCCCTCAACGAGGCCGCGGGCATGCTGGCCTACATCAAGGCGCGCTACGGCACGCCCGCCCGCGCCTGGAAGCTCTACGGCAAGCTCCACGAAGGGTATTGAGCCGCGGAGGATCGCTGAAACCGAAGCGCGCGATGGCGGGTAGGGTTCGG
>CALDQK010000113.1 GCA_937911525.1 uncultured bacterium | reverse complement strand
CCCCCTGACCGGCCTCCAGCGCGGCGACCGCGGCGCCGCCGTCGAGGCGCTCCAGCGCGCGCTCAACGACCGCCGCCCCGCGGGCAGCGCCCCGCTCCAGGTCGACGGCTCCTTCGGACCTGCGACCGAGGCCGCCCTGCGCGCCTTCCAGACGAGCGCTGGCTTGCCCGTGACCGGGCGGGTCGACGCCGACACCGAGACCCGCCTCCGCCCCGCCCCGCCGCCTCCTGCGCCCTCGCCCACGCCCGCGCCCCCTGGGCCGGGCTCTTCGGAGGGCGCAGCTGGCGCCCTGAGCGGCGACGCCGCGACGGCTCGCCTCCGCTGAGGCTTGCCGCCCGCGGCGCTCCCTCGACACTCCGGGCATGAACGTCGACGAGCGAGGACCCTTCGAAGCGGGCGGGCCCGCCAGCGAGCGCGCCGTGCTCGAGGGGCAGCTAGACCGCGACCTCTCCGGCCGCAGCCGCGTCGCCTCGCGCTGCCACCTGAAGCTGCCGGTGGTGCTCGAGGTCCACCCCGACAACGAGGGCCACCCCTTCCCCACGCTCTACTACCTGACCTGCCCCCTGGCGCGGGTCCGGATCAGCCGCTGGGAGGCCGAGGGCGGGGTGCGAGAGCAGTGGGCTCGAGTCGAGGCCGACCCGGCGCTGGCGAGCGAGCTGCAGGCTGCCCACGAGCGCTACCGCGCGACCAGAGACGCGCACCTGGCCCCTGAGAGCCCGGTCCGCGCGCGGCTGAGCGGCGGCGTCGCGGGCGTCGCCCGCGGGATCAAGTGCCTGCACGCCCACTACGCCCACGCCCGGGCGGGCGACCCCAACCCCGTCGGGCGCGCCGTGATCGAGCGGATCGAGCCCCTCGACTGCGAAGCCCCCTGCTACCTCCCCTCCGGCGAGGCCAACCCCGCCTGGAAGGAACCCCGCCAAGCGCGGTGATTCTTCCTTGGCTCCGGTGGGCCAGAGGCGGTAAAAGTCAGTGATCCAGTGCCGCCAGGCCAGGAGGAGTGCCATGCGTTTGTGGCTCAGTGACAACGCCTACAAGCAGATCAAGGAAGGCGAGGCCGAGGCCGACGCCAAGTCCCGCGACGACGAGGCCAAGGCCAAGGCGGAGCGAAACGCGAAGCGCGACGCCGAGGCCGACGCCCGCGAGGCCAAGAAGGCCGCCAAGAAGGCCGCCAAGGCCGCGATCGGCGACGCCGACGACGCGCTCGTCGACGCCCTCGAGGCGGCCCAGGAGGTCAACGCGGGCGTGCGCGCGGTCAAGCAGAAGCTGCGCGACAAGCGCCGCCGACTGCGCCTGGCCGAGCGCCGGGTCGAGGAGAGCCGCGAGGCCCTCGAGGCGGCCCAGGCCGCCCTCGCCAAGGCCGAGGCCGACCTCAGCAAGACCCAGCAGGTGATCCCCGAGCTCGAGACCAAGCTCGAGAGCGGCAAGGAGGAGCTCGGCGGCGTCGTCGGCGCCCTCCGCGACGCGCTCGAGACCGCTGACGCGGCTTGGAAGAGCGTTCCGCCGCTCCAGCGCAAGAAGCGCAACCGTCGCACCCGCCATCAGGCGGTCCAGCTCGTCGAGGCGCACTCGCCCAAGGACGAGGAGGACGAGGTCGACGAGGACGTCGCCGCCGAGGAGATCGCCGCGGTCGCGGCCGCTGCCGCTCCCGAGGCGAGCGACGAAGCTCCCGAGGCCGCCGAGGCCGAGGCGAGCGACGACGACGACTCCGACGACTCGAGCGAATAGCTCCTAGTCAGTCAGTCAGAAGAGCTCGATCCGAAGAGCTCAGCTCAGTACCAGCGCAGCCAGCGCAGCAGGGCGGCGATCGCGCCGCCGACTGCCGCCAGGATTCCGCACACCAGCCAGAAGGCCCGCGGATCCTGGGCGCCGGGCATTCCGCCCACGTTGATCCCGAGCAGACCGGTCAAGAGCCCCAGCGGCAGGAACACGGTCGTCACGATCGCGAGCAGGTACATCCGCGCGTTGAGCTGCTCGGCGACGTGGTTGGCCAGCTCGTCCTTGGTGACGGCGGCCTGCTCGCGCAGCAGCTCGAGCTCCTCGACCTGACGCGCGGTGCGGTCGGCGTACTCGCGCAGGTGCAGCCGCTGGTCGCTGGTCAGCCAGGGCAGCTGCTGCTCGGCGGCCAGGCTGGCCAGGGCCAAGCGCTGCGGCGCCAGGTAGCGGCGCAGCGCGATCAGCTGGCGGCGGACCTCGGCCAGCTCCTGGCGGACCTCGCGCGGCGGGCGCGTGGTCACCCCCTCCTCCAGCCCGTCGTTGAGCAGCTCGAGGTTCTCGAGCACCGGCTCCATGCGCTGCGAGATCCCGTCCAGGAGCCGAATCAGGAGGTTGGGCACGTCGCGCGGGCCGCGCCCCCGCTCGATCTCGTCCGCCGCGTCGTAGGTCGAGCGCAGGCGCCGCTGCCGGAGGCTGATCACCCGCCGCTCCTCCGCCCAGATCCGGACCGCGATCATGTCGTCGGGCTCAGCGCCTGGATTGAGGTTCACCGCGCGCAGGATCAAGAGCAGCCCGCCCTCGGCGACGAAGTGGCGCGGCCGCGTCTCCTCCGCCAGCAGGGCCTCGCAGAGCGCGGCGTCCACCCCGGAGCCCGTGCGCAGCCAGGCTTGGGCGTCCTCGGCCCCGCGGTCGAGGTGGATCCAGACCCGACCCTTGGTCGTGTTCCAGGAGCGGACCTCGTCCCAGCCCAGGCGCTCGCCGGCGCGCGCGCCGTCGAGCACGTAGGCCCAGCGCAGGCCGCCCTCGTGGTCGCTCTCGATTCCTTGCGAGTCGTTGCTCACGGCACTCTCCCGTGGCCGACATTAGATCAGTCCGAGTTGGACTCGAGGTCCCCCTCACGCCAGCGCGCGAAGGCTCGCGCCGCCTCGGCCTGCGTCCGGCGCCGGAGCGCGAGCGCCGCCGCGGCCCACAGCACGGCCAACGCGCCGAGCGGGACCAGGAGCCAAGCCCAGCGCGCGGGGCCCCGCTCGACCTCACCCGGCGGCTGCGGCGACGGAGGCGCCTCGTCCGCGACCGCGAGTGGGACCGGGCTGGGAGCGACCGGGCTGGGAGCGACCGGGCTGGGAGCGACGCGCTCGAGCTCCGGCGCCGGGCTCGCTGGGAGCAGCCCCTTCCGCTCCACCTCGGCCCGGTTCGGCTGACCGCCGGACCCTTCGTCCTTGCCGCTCTCGTCCACCTCACCCTTCTCGCCGAGCTGGCCGGGAGGACGGGGGCGCGGGACCGCGACAGGCTGGATCCGCTCCCTCTTCGTCTTCGCGAGCAGGGGCTCCCCGCCCGCCGGTTTGGCGGTCTTCTCCAGGCTCGGCTCCCAGACCGCCTTCGCAGGGGCCTGCTCCAAGCTCGGCTCCTCGACCTGGGTCGGAGGCCTCGGCGTACGCCGGGTCCGCTCCCGCTCGGCCACGCGCTTCTCGAAGCGCTCCCGCTCATCCGTCAGCCGCTGCCGCTCCTCGGCCTGCCGCTCGAGGATCAGGGCCGCCCCTCCTCCTCCCAGCGCCAGCCCTCCCAGGAGGCCGAGGGCGAGGCCGAGCTCGAGCGGGTGCGCGCGAGCGACCCCGCGCGCTCGCTGCCAGAGCGAAGGCGGCTGCGCCACGACCGCCTCGCCGGCCAGCCAACGCTCGAGGTCGTCTGCGAGGGCGTCCGCGCTGGGGTAGCGCTCCTCGGGCACCTTGGCCAGGCAGGTCGTGACCACGGCGTCGAGGGCAGCGGGGAGGTCGGGATCCAGCTCGCTGGGGCAAGGCGCGGGCTCGCGGAACATGGCGAGGAAGAGCTCGAAGCCCTCGCCGCGAAAGGGCGGCTCGCCGGTCAAGGTGGCGAACAGGGTCGCCCCGAGCGCGTAGACGTCGGCCCGCTCGTCGATCGGGTGCTTCCCGTGGCCGGCCTGCTCGGGCGCCATGAAGGCGGGCGTCCCGAAGGCCTCCCCCGAGCGGGTCAGGCGCTTGGTGCCGAGCACGCGCGCGAGCCCGAAGTCGATCACGTGCCCGCGCCCCGCGGCGTCCACCAGCAGGTTGGAGGGCTTGAGGTCCCGGTGCAGCACTCCCTGGGCGTGGGCGTAGGCCACCGCGCGCGCCGCGTCGCGGACCACGCTCACCCGCCCGCGCAGGTCGAGCTCCCGCTCGTCGAGGGTCGCTCCCTCGATCAGCTCCTGCACCAGGTAGGGCCGCCCCTCCGCTTCGCCGCTGTCGAGGAGCGTCACGATCGAGGGGTGAGCCAGGCGCGCCACCGCGCGGGCCTCGCGCTTGAAGCGCTCGCGCGAGCGCTCGCTGGGAGCCTCGAGCAGCTTGAGCGCCACCTCCCGCCCGTGGCGAGGGTCGAAGGCCCGGAACACCGACCCGTAGCCGCCGCGACCGAGCAACCCGCGCAGGACGTAAGGCCCGATCCGAGACCCCTGCTCGGGCAGCCGCGCCAGGCCCTCCGGCGCCGGCTCCCTCGGGAGCGTGCGCGGGGTCGCCTCCCGCGGGGTCGCCTCCCGCGGGGTCGCCTCGCGCGGGGTCATGGCGTGTGGAGTCTCGATCCGCTGAGTGCGCGCCCCGAGCGCGAGGGGCCCCGTGCAGCGAGGGCAGCGCAGGTCAAGGGCCTTCAGCTGGTCGGGGCTCAGCTCGAAGCGAGCCCCGCATTGGGTGCAGCCGGCGCGAGCGGCGCTCACTGGGGAGGCATCCACACGCAGCGGAAGCCGACGTGTGGATAGCGCTGATTCGGATCGCCCTCGTAGGTCCAGCTGCTGGCCCCGAGGAACTCGCGGTAGCAGCCGCCCTTGAGCACGCGGCTGCCGCTGGCGGAGTCATAGACCCCGCGCGTCCAGTGGAGGACGTTGCCGCACAGGTCGTAGCAGCCGTAGGGCGAGACGCCGTCGGGGTAGGCGTCGACGGGGGTCAGGTCCCCCACCCCCGACTCGCGGGTGTTGCTCACGCGGGTGCGGACGTCGTCGCCCCAGGGATACTTCCGCCCGTCCTGCCCGCGCGCCGCCTTCTCGAGCTGGGCCGGCGTCGGCAGCTGCTTGCCGTAGGCCTCTGCGTAGGCCTCTGCCTCGGCGACGGTCAGGTTCACGACCGGGTGGCGATAGAACTCCTCGGCCAGCCCCTGCGGCGGCCAGTGGCGCGGCGCCGGGCGCCGGAACTCGACGCTGTAGTCGAGGTAGTCCTTGTTGGTGACCGGGTAGGGGTCGATCCAGAACTCGCCCAGCTCGACCTCGCGGCCGCGCCCGCGCCCGTAGCGGAACGGGCCGGCGGGGACCTGGATCATGCCGGGAGGGGCTTGGCTGGTGCCTGCCTCGCTGCCCTCGCTGGCCTCGTCCTCTGCCATGGCGCTCCTCCTGCGAGGGGCACCTTAGCTCAAGTCAGCGCACGACTGGCCAGGGCCGGGGCGCTCGCAGCGACGAGCCAGCCGCCGCGCGGCCGCCAGCAGCGCGTGCGGCGCGCTGGGCTTGGCCAGGAAGGTCGCGCCCAGCGCCTCGACCGCGTCCCGGTGGCGGGGGTCTCCGCTGCGGACCAGGACCGGCTGCTCGGGACGAACGCTGCGCACGGCGCTCAGGACGTCGATCCCGCTGGCGCGCGGCATGTCGACGTCGAGCACGAGCAGGTCGAAGCGATAGCCGTCCGCCTCGAGCTCGGCCAGGGCGCGCCCGCCGTCGATCGCCTCGACCACCGTGCAGTCGAGCTCACGGCTGAGCAGCCGCGCGGTCGCGTCCCGCAGCAGCTCCTCGTCGTCGGCGAGCAGCACCCTCAACGTCATGGCCCCCCCTCGGTGGACCAGAACGGTAGTTGGCTGAACCGACAGCGACGGGGGGGCAAGGATTACGAAGCGCCCGCAGCCCCGCCCAGGAGCGCCGGCGCGCCGCCGCCCCCGGGGCCGAGCAGGCGACCCGACCACAGGCGGAGCAGCACCGCCGTCGCGAGCACCAGCGCGCCCGTCGTCTGGTGGAGGGTCGTGATCGCGGCCTGCCAGTCGGCGAGGGCGCCGGCCTTCATGAGGGTCGCCGCCAGGGCGACCCAGCCGAGCAGGAACTGGAAGGCGACCAGCCCGCAGAGCGCCTTGCCGAGGCGAGGCAGGACCGGCTGGTCCTTGTGCATGCTCATGGCCCGGACCCCGACGGCGACGGCCAGCAGGAGCACGAACACGGCCCCGGTCACGTGCCAGGTGGAGGTGGTGTGCAGATGGCGGAGGAGCGCGCCCAGGAAGAGCTGCAGGGTCAGGAGCAGAACCAGCCCGGTCGAGAGGGAGATCGTCCCTGCGCGGCGCTCGCGCTCGGCCTCCTCCAGGTCGCGCGCCGGCTCCGCCCCCTGCCAGG
>CALDQK010000112.1 GCA_937911525.1 uncultured bacterium | reverse complement strand
TGCGCCGCCTCGCGGACCTGGGCGACGTCGAGCGCTGGGAGCAAGCCGCGCCCGAGGCGCAGGACTTCGTGGTGATCACGGTCACCCGCCTGCTCGGCCCGACCTTCGAGCACCTGAAGACTCGCTCCCACAAGGCCGGAGGCCGCGGGCACCGCGTGGCTCGCCTCCGCCACCGCCCGAGCGGGGTCGAGCTGCAGCTGATCCCGGGCGGCCTGTTCTGGATGGGCTCGGACCCCGGCGCGGGGGCGGTGCGGATCAACGAGCAGCCGCGCCACGAGGTCCTGATCCCGCCCCTGCTCCTCGGCCGCTACCCCCTGCTCCAGGAGCAGTGGGACCGGATCGGCGGGGACGACGCGCGGACCTGGGACAAGCCCGACCTGCCGATCGAGGGCGTCACCTGGGACGCCGCCCGGGCCTGGCTCGAGGCCGCCGGCGACGGGCTGCGCCTGCCGAGCGAGGCCGAGTGGGAGTACGCCTGCCGCGCCCGGACCGAGAGCCCCTTCTTCTGGGGCGAGCGCGCCGACGAGCGCTACTGCCACTTCGGCGCCGCTCCCGACCACTGGCGGACCCACCCCCCCAGCGAGCACGACGCCTTCAGCAACGCCTTCGGCCTGGTCGACATGGCGGGCAACGTGGGGGAGTGGTGCGAGGACCACTACAAGGGCAGCTACCGCGGCGCCCCCTGCGACGGCTCACCCCGCGCCGAGCGGCGCGGCGACCTGCGGGTCGTGCGCGGCGGCGACAGCTACAACCCGCTCAGCCACTGCCGGAGCGCGGCGCGCAACCTCAGCGCCCGCGCCGCCCGCGGGGCCGGGATCGGGTTCCGCGTCGCGCGCGACGTGCCCTGGTAAGGCTCAGCTGCGGGCCTCAGCTGCGCGGGCTCGACTCTCGCCGTAGATAGCGGTCGTGCTCACGCGGCTCGATCTTCTTGGCCCGCAGCAGCTCGTCGAGGGCCTGGTTCATGGTCTGCATGCCCTCCTTGCGACCGACCTCCATGGTGCCGTAGAGGAGCGCGACCTTCCCCTCGCGGATCTGGTTGCTGACCGCCTGGGTGTTCATGAGGACCTCGAGGGCGAGCACGCGTCGGCCCTCCTTGCCGCGCACCAGCCGCTGGCAGAGCACCGCCAGGAGCGTCAGGCTCAGCTGAGAGCGGATCTGGCGGTGGTGGGCCTCGGGGAAGAGGTCCACGATCCGGTCGATGGCCTGGACCGCGTCGTTGGTGTGGAGGGTGGAGAGCACGAGGTGACCCGTCTCGGCAGCGGTCAACGCGGTCTGCACCGTCTCGCGATCGCGCAGCTCCCCGACCAGGATCACGTCGGGGTTCTGGCGGAGCACCCGCCGCAGGGCGTTGGAGAAGCTCTTGGTGTCCTGGCCGACCTCGCGCTGCTCGATCACGCAGCGCTTGTTGAGGTGCATGAACTCGATCGGGTCTTCGATCGTGATCACGTGGCGCGAGGAGAGCCGGTTGACTCGGTCCAGCAGCGAGGCCAGCGTGGTCGTCTTGCCCTGGCCGGTGGCGCCGGTGACGAGGATCAAGCCCTGCGGGTGATCGACGATGGTCTCGATCCCCTCTGGCAGGCCCAGCTCGCGCGGGTTGGGGATCCGGCTCGGGATCGGGCGCAAGGCCACGGCGGGGGTCCCGCGCTGCCAGAACGCGTTGCCGCGGAAGCGCAGGCCGTGGTAGCTGATCGAGAAGTCGAGCTCCTGCTCCTGCTCGAAGTCCTTGATCTGGACGTCGTAGAGCACGCTGTAGAGCAAGTCCTTGACCGCCTTGGAGCTCAGCTTGGGCCCCGCCAGCGGGCGCAGATCCCCCTGAACGCGCATGTGCGGCGGGGCGTGGGCGCTGAGGATCAGGTCGGATGCGCCCAGCTGGTGCACGTGGACCAGGAGGTCCTCCAGGCTGAGGACCTCGCCGCAGGGAGGCCGCAGCGGGGGCTTGCGCGGTCGCGGGGGAACCCGGCGGCCGTGGACGGATCGGCGGGGCTCGTCAGGGGCGGGATCGCTCACGGCGCCAGGGTCGCACGAAGAGGTAGCCTGAGGGGGCCCAGAGCGAGGGCGGGTCGAGACATGCTGAAGAAGGCGATCCTGCGTCGGCTGGCCAAGGTCCGGCTGGACGTGGACGAGGAGGGGGGGATCACTCCCGTGTTGCTCCGGCTCGAGGCCGAGGGCGAGCCGATCGTGATCTCCTCGGTCGACGCCGTCGACGACCGGATCACCGAGGTGTGGTACGAGCTGAGCGCCCGCGGCGGCGAGCGCCTCGTGGTGCGGCTGGTCCGCGAGGGGCTGCAGTTCACCCTCCACACCGTCGAGACCGAGCACCCCGAGCGCTGGCGCGGCTGGTCCGAGGTCAAGCGCGCCGAGGAGGCCGCCGCTCAGGCCGATCCGGATGGCGACGACGACGGGCGCGCCCGCCGCCAGGGGCGGACCCAGCCCACGTAGAAGGCCAGGGCCAGGATGAGCAGCGAGAGCGCCGCGATCCCCGCTCCGTAGAACCAGTAGGGCAGGAAGAGCGGGACCGCCTCGGCGATGTCCTGGGTGTCGCTGTTGATCAGCTTCCCGCCGCGCTCGAACTGCTTGGTGAACATGTAGTCGAAGGTGCCCAGGCTGGCGAGGCAGAGCTGGATCCCGATCAGCTGGGCCGTGAACACGCGCACGAGCGTCGGGCCCCAGCGCGCCAGCGCGCTCAGCAAGAGCGCCAAGCCGCTCACCCCGACCACGCCCACGAGGTTCCGCACGAAGAGCGCGAGCGAGAGCCAGAGCGCGAGCGCGAAGGCCGCCAGGAGCTTGGGCGCGACCCGCTCGCGCGCGCCGAGCCACACCATGAAGCCCCCGGCGATCGCGGGACCCAGGAGGCCCCCCGCCGAGACCAGGGGCCGCGCCCAGGAGGGCGAGCGGGTGAAGGCCGTCCCGCCCAGGTTCTGGTAGATCACCAGCTTCTCGAACTCACCGCCGCAGAGCACGCTCGTCAGGCCGTGGCCCATTTCGTGGGCCCAGGTGCCGAGGAAGGTCAGCGGGAGCAGGACGTAGCGGCCCCAGGAGACCTGGGGGAGCAGCACCGTGACCACGATCGCGGCCACGAAGCAGAGCACGAGCTGCTGGCGCGAGAAGCCCTCGGGCAGCTCAGCGGGCTCGCGCGGCGCCGGCGCCTCGGGCGCCTCGGGCGTGGAGGCCGCCCCGGCTCCGCGGCGCGCCTCGCGCTGGAGTTTCTCCAGCTCCTTCTCCAGCGCGGCGTCGTCCATGCCTCGATCGTCGGCGAGGAACGCACCTCGTCAAGCACGTTCCACGAGCAGGTGGCGGACCCGCGGCGCCTCGAGGCCCACGTGGAACTGGCGCACCCGCTCCTGCAGCGCGCGATCCGCCTCGCTGACCCGCTCGTGCTGGCGCAGGTGCGCCGCCCAGGAGCCGACCAGGAAGTGCTCGACCCGCCGCTCCGGGTCCTCGAGGTCACGGCCCAGCCGCCAGGCGTAGCCGCCCGTGCGCAGGCGCGCCTCGCGCAGCTCGGCCAGGGCGGCGGCGAACTCCTGCTCGCGGACGGGGTCGATTCGATACTCCACCTCGACCAGGACCGGCCCCGCCTCCTCGGCGGGATCCGCCGCGACGAGCGGCGTGGGCCAGTGGAGCGAAGGCGCCAGCCCCTCGGGGCGCCCGCGCGGGAGGCGGAACAGGGGGACCAGCAGCAGGGTCCCGGCCAGGGCTCCGGCGCTGGCCAGGAGCGCGGCGCCGGTGCTGGTCCGGCCCGCCAGCCAGCCCCAGCCCGCGCTGCCCAGGGTCGAGCCGAGCGCGAACACGAGCAGATAGACCGCCACGGCGCGCCCGCGCACCCACGAGGGGACCAGGACCTGGACCGCGGTGTTGAAGCTCGAGAGCAGCGCCAGCCAGGCCACGCCGCCCACGAGCAGCGTCGCGCACAGCCCAGGCAGGGTCCGCAGCTGGCTGACGCCCGCGACGACGCCCGCCAGGACGAGGGTCGCGCCGGCGACGAGCGCGTCCATGGAGAGCGCCTCGCGCAAGCGGGCGAGGAAGAACGCGCCCGAGACGGCGCCGACCCCGAGGCTGCCGAGCAGGAGCCCGTAGCGGAAGGCGTCCATGCCCAGCTCTTGCTTGGCGATCACGGGGAGCAGCGACCAGAGCGCGCTGCCGCAGAGCATGAAGGCCGCGACTCGGGTCAGGACCGCGCGCAGCTCGCGGTGGTGGCGCACGTAGCGCAGCCCGCCGACGACGGCGCTGGCGACGTCCTCGGGGGGCAGCCCGCCCGCGGGGCGCTCGCGCTTCCAGCAGAACACGACGCTCAGCACGCCGAGGAAGGAGCCGGCGTTGACGAGGAAGGCCACGCCGGGGCCGCCGGCCGCGACCAGGAGCCCGCCCAGGGCGGGGCCGACCGCGCGGGCCACGTTGAAGCCGACGCTCCCCAGCGCGACCGCGGCTGGCAGCTCGCGCTCGTCGACGAGCTCGGGGAGGACCGCTTGCCACACCGGCGCGTTGAGCGCCGCGCCCACGCCGAGCAGGACCGTCGCGACCAGGAGCGTGACGGGCCCCGTGGCGCCGGCCAGGGTCAAGGCGCCGAGGCTGGCGACCACTACGAGCATCCACACCTGCGCGCCGAGCAGCAGCTTGCGGCGGTCGAACACGTCGGCCAGCGCCCCCGCGGGGAGCGCGAGGAACACGACCGGCAGACTGGCCGCGGCCTGGACGAGCGCGATCAGGAGCGGTGAGGTGGAGAGCTCGGCCATCAGCCAGGCCGCGCCGACCTGGTGCACCCAGGTCCCGATCAGGGAGGCCAGGTTTGCCAGCCAGAAGAGGCGGAACAGCCGCTGGCGGAGGGGAGCCCAGGCGCTCGGCTCGGGCGCGGGGACGGGACCGGAACCGGGGCCGGGGCCGGAGCCAGGGCCGGAGCCGGG
>CALDQK010000111.1 GCA_937911525.1 uncultured bacterium | reverse complement strand
GCAGTCGAGCTCGAGCAGCCGCTCGGCGCCCGCCTGGGCCGCCGGGGACTCGTGCTTCGCCAGGGCCTGGATCGCGACGAGCCGGTGCGTCGAGGCCGGCGCCATCAGCGCGCTCAGCAGCTCCTGCTCGTCGTCGGCCGCGAGCAGCTCCTGATCGCGCAGCTTGCGCAGTCGTGAGAGCTCACCCGAAGCCGCCATGCGCCCCATTATGCGCGACCCCACACCGCGCGCCTCCCCCGAGTGTGCAGCCTCAGCTCAGGAGTCTCCGCGCTTGATCGTGTAGACGGCCTTGGCCACGGCGATCAGGGCGTCGCGAGGGGCCTCGCGAGACTCCCCTTGCCACACCTCGACGCTGGCGACGCCGACCCGATTGCCGGCGCGGATCACCGTCGCCTCGGCGAGGAGGTCCGCGGGCTTGCCGGGGCGGAGGTAGTCGACGCGGAGGTCGATGGTCGCGACCCGGTCCCCGGGCGCGGTCAGCGAGAACACGGCCGACCCGCCGACCGTGTCGGCCAGCATCGAGATCACCCCCCCGTGGATCGCGGGGCGGGTCGGGTCCCCGATCAGCTCGGGTCGATAGGCGATCCGCGCCAGGGCGCGACCGCGCTCGAGCTCGAGGAGCTCGAGGCCGACGTGGGCGTTGAAGGGGATCCCGCCGCGGAAGAACTGCGCGATCGCGGCCAAGTCGACGAGCTCGCCGTCGACGAGCTCGCCGTCGACTTCGACGGGCTCGTCGCCAGCCCCGTCGGCGCTTGGGTCGCCGCTCACCGCGCGCCTAGCCGCGCAGGCGCTTCAGCTCGTCGAGGAAGGCCTGGGCCGTGACCGCCGAGCGCGCGCGGCGCTCGAGGTCCGCGAAGCCCTGCAGCGCCCGGTCGGGGAGCTTGCGCACGTAGTTGCCGGCCGAGTGCTCGATCCCCTCTTCGTTGAGGGCCGAGCGGGCGTGGTGGCTCATGGTGCGGGTGTAGACCCGCCCGACCTTGCCGATGATCAGCAGGTAGGCCGCGGCCAGCCCGATCACGGGCATCGCGACGTCCGCCCCGTCCAGCAGCTCTGGGTGCTGGAAGAGGACCCCCCGCAGGGCGGTCATGGAGTCGCGGTCGGAGCAGAAGCGGAGCGCGTGGGGCTGGGCGCGAGGGTCGTCACCGCGCGGGAGCGCGGGGCCCCGCTGCGGAGACTCGACGAGGAGGCCGAGCCCCTCGCTCTCCAGTCGCTGCACCATCGGATCGAGTGCCATTGGCGCATGTTTTAACCCCTGCTTAGGACAAGGGGTGGCCCGCGGGGTCGCCTTCGGGCCCGCGCTCGCTCAAGCTGCTGCGATCAAGGGACTTAGCCGAAGGTGCCCGCAGGTGGCTCTGGGACGAGGCGCCGCCGACTCAATGCGTTGCTGGAGTGAGACTTAGGCCGTCTCGCGCGCCTCGCCGAGGGTCTTCTCCTGCTGAGTCGACTCGGCCTCGGGCGGGGCGTTGACGTCTCCAAGGCCCATCTCGAGCTCGAACTGGCGCAGGGTCTCGTTGGCCTGCAGCTCCTTCGCCTCTTGCTCGATGTTGAACTGGTCCACGTTGGTCTGATCGATAGCCATGTCGAGCTTGGCCTCGGCGTGGGCCGCGTCCCGCTCGATCTGGTCGATCATCTCGTCGTGGGTGGCGTCGACGCCGGCGACCTGGAACTGCTCCATGGCGTCGGCGACCTTGCCCTGCCACTCGGCCTGGCGCTTGGCCGAGAGCGCCTTGTTCGCCTCCTCGATCTTCTGCTTGATCATCTGGAGGTGCGCTTTGCGCATCTTCTCGGCCTTGGCGTAGGCCTCCTTGGCCAGGTCGAGCTGCTTGGCCTGATCGCCCTTCTCGCGGCGAACCTCCTCGAGGGTGGTCGCGTAGTTGAGCGCGATGTCGCGGCGGTCGTTCTTGAGCGCGGCCTTGATCTTGGCGGTCAGGTCCTCCTCGCGCTCGTTCAGCTTCTGGAGCTGCTTCTCGGCGAGGGTCACCTGCGCCTTGACCATGGCGACCTGCTCGTTCATTTGCGGGATCTGATCCTGCAGGTCGCGAATGTTCTGCTTGAGGATCAGCTCGGGATCCTCGGCCAGGTCAATGAACCAGCCCATGATCGAGCGGAAGATTCGCTTCAGGCGTTGCCACATTGGCTGGTGACCCTCCGGCGCGTCGCTGGTCCCCGGACACAGCAAGGGCGCTCGCCGTTGACCTTAGCGGAGCCCTAAGCGCCTGGCAAGATCGCCATTTATCCCTCTGGGCAGACCCCTCAAGCCAAGCCTCCCCCAGCGCCGATACGGGAAGGAAGCCCGAGACGAGGGGAGAGCTCATGCGACCGACCGCCCGCCACCTGATCACCGCGCTCAGCAGCGCCATGCTGCTGAGCGGGTGCGTGCGTCCCGACCCCATGGTCATCAGCCAGCCCGCGCCGCAGCAGCGCGTCGCGGCCGCACCGGAGAGCGAGCCCGCCACGCCCAAGGTGGCCCTCCTCGACGAGGAGCCCGAGGAGGACAAGGCCGAGGAGATCGCCTTCTACGACCTCGCCCAGGCCTTCGGCCTCAAGGTCTCGATCGACCTCGTGACCGGGCGCCGCGTGCTCCGCGACGGGACCAACACCGTCGTCGTGATGCCCAGCACCAAGCACATCCTGATCAACCACCGCCGCTTCCCCCTCGAGGGCATGATCCGCTGGAAGCAGGGCACGCTCTTCCTGCCCGCCGAGTCGAGCGCCTTCCTGGCCGAGTGGCTCGAGCGTCGGCCCCTGCCGCAGGTCGCCCACGACCCCGAGCTCTTCGACGGGAGCGAGCCCGGCCTCAACGACCCGCTCCGCCGCGCCCGCACCCAGCCGGCCCGCGCGCCCCGCGTCTCCAAGGCCACCTCGCTGCCGAGCGCCTGGCGGATCAACAGCAACCGCCGCTGGCGCTACATCGTGATCCACCACAGCGCGACCGACGTCGGCGGGGCGAAGAGCTTCCACGCCAGCCACAAGAAGAAGTGGACCAACGGGCTCGGCTACCACTTCGTGATCGGCAACGGCAGCTCGACCGGCGACGGTCAGGTCGAGGTCGGCCCCCGCTGGCAGCGCCAGAACAAGGGGATCGACGGCGCCCACGCCGGCAACAAGCGCTACAACAAGTACGGGATCGGGATCTGCCTCGTCGGCAACTTCAACAAGGGCGGCCGCCCGACGCCGGGCCAGCTCGTCGCCCTGCGCCGCCTCTGCCGCGCGCTGATGTCGAGCTACGGCATCCCCGCTCGCAACGTGCTCAAGCACCAGGAGGTGCGCCGCGGGCACACCGACTGCCCCGGCAAGCACTTCCCCATGGCGGCCTTCAAGCGCTCGCTCTGAGACTCAACCACCGACTGCAACAACCCCAGCAGCGACCCGGCCACGAGGCCGGGTCGCTGTCTTTTTGGGGTCGCTCCTCAACCTTCGAGCGGCAGGTAGACGTCGGTGATCTGCTCCAGCTCGCTGACGCTCGGCATCCGCTGCACGTAGTGGAAGAAGCAGGGGAAGTCGCGCACCCGCTCGCCGCTCCCGGGCAGCCAGTCGCGGTAGAGCGCATACACCGTCTCGCCGATCCGGTCGGTCGAGCCCTCGTGGCGAGCCACCGCGCAGCGGCCCCCGGGTAGCTGCTTGCGGATCACGCCCTGGGGGTTGCTCGGCACCGCCTCGACCTCGGTCGAGCCGCAGATATCGAAGCGCCACTCGGCGGGGTCGCCCTGGTCGGGGTCGCTCCAGGGGACGCCGTAGGTGGCGCTGGTCCCGTTGGGAGACACGTCGCTGCCCTTGCGCCACTCGATGAAGCTCGCGACGGAGCGCATCAGCGTGTCGGGCGGCCCCTGGTGCTCGAGGACGGCGACGGGGGTGGCGGGGAACTCGACGATCTGGACGTCCATGGGGGCTCCTTGGAGGTGGAAGGGGTGGCGGAAGGCCTGGGCCCAGCGCTCCCAGTCCGGGGCGCGCTTGAACTGACTCGGTGACTGGCCCTGGGCCCGCCGGAAGGCGCGCGCGAAGGCCTCGGGGCTCTGAAAGCCCGCCCGCAGCGCGACGTCGATCACCCGCGGGTCCTCGAGGAAGAGCTCCAGCGAGGCCTGCTTGAGGCGCAGCAGCGCGATCAGCCGCGCCACGGGGACGCCGGTGATCGCGCTGAACTGGCGGTGGAAGTGGAAGCGAGACATGCCCGCGACCTCGGCCAGCCGCTCGAGCGAGAGGTCCTCGTCGAGGTGCGCGCCGATATGGGTCAACACGGCGCGGATCCGGCGGCGGTAGAAGTCGTCGTCGCTGCTGCTCACAGGGCTCTTTCTACGGCCCCCGTCTCGACGCATCCTGACCGATCTTGCTCGCTCGACCGCGCCCGCACCCCACGCCCTAGACTGAGCCCCGTGAACTCCTCCCGCACCCACCTCTTCCGCCGCGCCCTGGTCGTGGCCGAGGTCGGCCGCTCGCCCACCCCGCTGCGCGTGGGGCTGAGCGAGTTCCTGCCCGAGCTCGAGGGGCTGCACGTGCTCGCGGTCGTCGCCGCCCGCTCGCGCCACTGGCTCTTCCCCCGGCCCACCGTCCCCAGCTCCTGGTCGCTGGCGGCCCTGGTCCAGGAGCTGAAGCCCCTCGCCGAGCAGGTCACGGGCGAGGTCAGCTGGGACTTCGAGGTCGACACCCTGCCCGAGATCGCCCGCACCAACGGCGCCGAGTGCCTCGTGCTCGGCCCCAACGCCGAGGACCTGCCGAGCTCGATCATCGACCTCGAGCAGCTCTCGAAGAGCACGGGGCTGC
>CALDQK010000110.1 GCA_937911525.1 uncultured bacterium | reverse complement strand
TCTACACCCCGCAGGCGGTCGTCAACGGGCGCGCCGAGTTCGTCGGCCACAGCCGCAGCGGCGCGCGCGGGGCGATCAAGACGGCCCTCGCGCGGCCCGCCGCGCTGGGGCTCGGCCTGGAGCCTGCGCCCCGTCAGCCCTGGGGCGTGCGCTACCGGCTGGACGCCGAGCCGCCCGAGGGGGCGCGGATCCTGCTCGCCCTGGCCGAGCGCGGGCTCGAGACCCAGGTCGAGCGCGGCGAGAACTCGGGCCGCCACCTCCGCCACGAGGAGGTCGTGCGCGCCGCGCACCAGGAGCGGCTCTCAGGCCGGGAGGGGACCCTGACCCTGACGCCGCCCGCCGGCGTCGAGCGGGGACGCGCCAGCCTGGTCGTCCTCGTCCAGGCCGGCCGCGGGAAGCCCGTCCTCGCCGCGGGGCGCCTCGACCTGCGCTGAGCCGAAGCTCGCCAGCCGGGGCCGCTCGTCGCCGAAGCGGAAGTGCGGCCCCTGGCTTGGGCTCCAGCCGGGGAGCATTCGGGTCCGCCCGCCGCCTTCGTGCTCGTGCAGCTCCTCGCGGTGCAGGTGCCCCATGAGCAGGTCCTGGGCGCGCTGCTCCCTGAGCCAGGCCTGGCTGAGGGCGAGGTCGATCGGGAAGGCGTAGGGCTCGACGACCGCCAGCTTGCGCTGGCTGGCGCTCCGCAGGATCCAGGCCACGAGCAGGCGGAACCAGGCCGGCACCAGCCAGTAGCCGCAGCGGAACCAGGCCGAGCGGACCACGCGCCGGTAGCGCTTGTAAGAGAGGTCGCCCTCCACGAGCAGGTCTCCGTGGGTCACGATCGTGCGCTGCTCGCCGCGCTGGTAGACGACGGCGTCGCCGTGGACCCGGAGCCCGATCGAGCGCAGCTCGCCGGGGCCGAGGAAGTCGCGGTTGCCGGCGATGAAGTCGATCGGGAAGCCCTCGCGCGCGGCCCGCTCGAAGGCCTCGATCACGGGCCGGTAGGCGCAGCGCCGCCCGTGGCGCGGGCCGACCCAGTAGTCGAACACGTCGCCCAGGAGCACCAACCGATCCGCCTCGCGGCGGGCGGCGGCCAGGAACTCGAGGAAGAAGGCCGCCCGCTGCTCGTCGCCCGGGGCGATGTGCACGTCGCCGGTGACCCAGACGCGCTCGCCCGGGCGCAGCTCGATCGTGGGCACCTCGTCTGCGGCCATGCGAGGATCGTACGCGGTGGGAGGGACCTCATGACGCTTCACTGCACCTATTGCGGCGCGGCCTTCGCGAGCGAGGGCTGGCCCAGGACCTGCGGGGCCTGCGGCAAGACGACCTGGAAGAACCCCACGCCCGTGGCGGTGCTGCTCCAGCCCTCGACCTCGGGCGAGCTGCTCGTGATCCGGCGCGGGATCGAGCCGCGCAAGGGCCACCTGGCGCTGCCGGGCGGCTACGTCGACTGGGAGGAGTCCTGGCAAGCGGGCTGCGCGCGCGAGCTCGCGGAGGAGACCGGGGTCCAGATCGAGGCGGACGGGGTCGAGCTCTTCGACGTGCTCAGCCCGCCCGACGGGCGCACGGTGCTGATCTTTGGGGTCGCGCCGCCGATCGCCCAGGAAGGCCTGGTCGAGTTCGCGGCCAGCCCCGAGACGAGCGAGCGGACCTGGATCTCGCAGCCGCAGGAGATGGCCTTCCCGCTGCACACGCAGGTCGTCGAGGCCTTCTTCGCGCGCAGGAGCTGATCGCTCAGCGCAGGCTCAGCTCCAGCAGCGTCCGGCCCGTCACCGGATCCCGCAGCCGCGGCGCCACCTCCGCCGCGGGCTCCAGCACGAAGGGCCGCCCGCGGAAGCGCGGGTGCGGCAGCTCCAGCCAGGGGTCCTCGCGGCGCTGCTGGCCGTAGACGATCAGGTCGAGGTCCAGCAGGCGCGGGCGCTGGCGGCGGTCGCGGCCCCAGCGACGCTCGAGGGCCTGGAGCTCGGTGAGCAGGGCGTCGGCGTCGAGGCCGGTCACGAGCAAGGCCGCGCCGTTGAGGTAGCGCGGCCCGTCGCCCGCCGCCTCGGGCGGGGTGTCGATCCAGCGGGAGCGGCGCAGCAGCCGGGTGTGGGGCAGGCGGTTCAGCTCGCCCGCGACGCGGTCCAGGGTCGCTCGTCGCGCGCCGAGGTTGGCCCCGAGCGCCACGAGCGCCAGCGCGGTCAGGGGCGCGCCTCGGCGTCGACCTCGGCCTCGTCGACCTCGACCTCGTCCACGGCGCTGGCCGCGAGCTCGGCGGGGTGGATCTCCTCGATGTCGGAGGCCGTCGCCTGCTGCTCGATCGCGGCCCCCTCGACCGTGTGCTCGTCCTCGCCGCCCGAGGTCAGCCACTCCTTGAGGCCGACCACGGGGCCCGAGAAGGCGAAGCCGCAGAAGATCAGCGCGGCGGTGATCTCGGGGAAGAGGAAGGCCAGCACCGCGCCGAACAGGATCCCGGTCAGATACTCCGCCGGCTTGCGCCCCTTGAGGTACTTGTTGGCGAAGTGGACGTACTTGAAGCGGCTGACCATCAGGTAGCCGGTGACGAGGGCCACGAAGGGCATCGCGTTCAGGAGCGCGGTCGCGAGCGGACCTTGGCCGAGGTGGTGGTGGAGCAGGATCAGGGTCGCGATCACGCCGGCCGCGGCCGGCGAGGGCAGGCCCTTGAAGTAGAGGTGGGCCTCCTCGTCGTGGCTCTCGGTCTCGACGTTGAAGCGCGCCAGGCGGATCACCGCCGCGCAGGCGTAGGCCATGCCGAACACCCAGGCCATCTTCGACCAGAAGGGCGCGGCGCCCCCGTAGCGGCCCATGGCGTGGAGCATGGCGACCATCACGCCCGGCGCGACGCCGAAGGTGATCGCGTCGGCCAGCGAGTCGAGCTGGGCGCCGAAGTCGCTGGTGCTGTTGGTCATGCGGGCCACGCGCCCGTCGAGCATGTCGAAGATCATGGCGATCAGGATCGCGGCGGCGGCCAGCATGAAGCTGTTGCTCGGGACGGGCTCGCCGCCCTTCCACACCACGGCGCCCACGTGGACGATCGCGTAGAAGCCGCACACCATGTTGCTCAGGGTGAGCATGCTGGGCAGCAGCGAGAGGCCCTTGCGCGCCCGATCCCGCACGGGGACCCGCGGCCGCGGCTTGCGCCGACGCCAGCGGGGACGCTTCTGACCTCGCTTGCGAGGGCTCCACCTCATGGGCTCACCTCTGGGGACATCGCCTGCTCCTCGGCCGTTGAGGCTACTGGGGCGCTGGGACGAAGGAAAGCTTGATTCCTGGCGGGTTATCGACATGCAGAGGCTCTACGCGAACGCCTTGCCGCGCTGCGCCATGCCGAACTCGTTGGAGATAACCCGACCGAGGGGTCAGGAACGTCGACCCTTCGTCAGAAGAGTCGGTTGAGCATGAACACGAGGCCGATGATCAGGTTGACCCCGTTGAGGATCACCGCGATCCAGGCCGCCGTCTCGTGGCTCTTGCGCTCGTGGGCCTTCTCCAGCCCGATCCGCGCCAGGACCATTCCGAACAGGGGGAAGCAGGGCGCGAGCAGGAAGGCGACGTAGATCGTCCAGTGCAGGGGTGCTGTGCCGCGCTCCTTGCGCAGCTGATACTTGCAATAGGGGCACACGCTGGCGCCCGCGAGGACCTCCAGCTTGCAGGAGGGGCAGACCAGGGCCTGGGTCTCGCTCTCGTCCCAGTCCTCGTCCTCTTCGACCTCTGGCTGGGGAGCCGGGGCCTCCTTCATGGGGCCCAACTCGCGCTCCATGCGATCGCTGACGCGCCCCTGCTTGCTGGAGCGGCGCCGATCGACCTTGCCCTGACCCGAGCCGCGGGCCTGGCTGCGCCCTGAACGCCGCGTGTCCACCGTGCCCGAGCCGCTCGAGCGTTGGGGCATCCGCCCCGAGCGGAGGTGCTCCGCCGTCTCGAGCGGGACCTCCAGGCCCTTCTTGCAGCCTGGGCAGCGCCCCTGCTTGCCCGCCAGCTCGGCTGGGACCTTGCAGATGCGCTCGCAGTGCGGGCAGGTGAACTTGATCGCTGCGGACACAGAACCTCGAGGGGATCTTACCCGGGAGGGTTCCGGAAAGATTCAGGCGGCGACCCAAGGGGTCGCCGCCTGAATGGAGCAGACGCTCGGTCTACTGGCCGCGCCGACGAATCTGCAGGCCAGAGCCCTCAGCGCGCGGAGGCATGGCCGCCGGCGGAGGCGGCGGGGGTGCGCTCGGCCGCTGGGGCGGTCGCGCCTGCTGGGCCTGCGGGGCCGAGAGCCCGACGGGGCCCGAGCCGCCCTTGCTGGAGCCGCCGCCGCCGCCGAGGCGG
>CALDQK010000109.1 GCA_937911525.1 uncultured bacterium | reverse complement strand
GGCCGTCGAAGTCGCCGCCGCCGCCGATCCGCCCGTCGGCGTCCTCGTGGGCCTCGTGCTGGTCGTGCCACTGCAGCTTGCCGCCGTCGAAGCGGGCCTCCGCGTCGAGCGAGACGCGCAGCAGGGGGCCGTCGCTCAGGACCGAGTTGCCGTCCAGGAAGGCCTCGAAGGCGCGCTCGGCCGGGTCGCCGCTGTCCTGCAGGTCGCCGAACACGTAGGTCGCGACCCGCCCGAAGGAGGCGTGGCTGACGCTGTAGGTCGACTGCAGGTCGAGGATCGTCGCCTCGCGGTTGGACTCGTAGTTGAAGTCGCCGTGGGCGTCGTTGCCCGCCACGCCGAGCACCTTGCGCGGGAAGCGGATCCCGGGCCGGTTCTTGAGCTCGTAGTTGAGCAGCGGCTCGAGGTGGTCGTGGTGGTAGCGGCGCAGGTTCAGCCACAGGCGCGCGTCCCAGTCGTCGTTCCCGCGCTGCCAGCCCGTGTCCGCCCAGGGGTTGAGGTCCTCCCAGTCGATCTTGCTCGAGGCCAGGCTGTGCCGCCCGCCGTCGCCGTTCCAGAGCTGATAGCCCTTGGTCACGAAGCCGGTCTGCTCGGCGTGGACCGAGAGGTCGTCGCGCTGGGCGGGGTCGTGCTCGAAGGCCGCCTGCCAGTGCTCGGGGCGCCAGCCCAGGCCGGTCGAGTAGGGGTGCGCGCCGAAGGTCGCCGCCGTCGCGTTCGCGGCGCGGTTGGTCCTCGTCAGCCGGTGGAGCAGGTCGCGCAGCTGCACGATCGGCTGCTTCTCGCCGATCGAGGGCGCCAGCGAGCTGCCGCCGTGCCAGGCGCCGGGGATGTGCTCGGCGCGGTAGGTCAGCATGTGGGCGCCGGTCGGCAGCTTGAGGCCCGCCAGCGCGCCCGAGCTGAAGAAGGAGTTCCGCGCCGAGAAGGCGACCTCCTCGGCCGCCGTGAAGCCGAAGATCTGCCGGTAGCGATCGAACTCGGACACCCCCTGGGCGCTGGTCGCCGAGGTCGGGCCGAAGGCGGGGCGGTCGCGCAGGGTGTCGCCGGTGTTGAGGAAGGCGTTGTGGTCGGTGGTGATCACGCGCCCGTGCACGGCGTCGACCGCGTCGCTGAGGCCGATCGCGTAGGCGCTCTCCTTGACCATCGGGATCGGGCCGCCCAGGTTCTTGCGCGGCGCGAGCAGGTCGAAGCCGTCCTCCTGGTGCCACTCGGCGATCGTGTGCACGTGCCCGTCGTAGTAGGCCCCCTCGCCGGGGAGGCGCGGGCGCGGGTCGCTGGCCAGCGTCGTGCGCAGGACCCAGCGGGTGCTGCCGGTGCGGGTCTTGCTCGCCACCGTCAGGAAGGTGCGCCGGTTGGTCCAGTCGACGTTCAGCTCGAGGAAGTGCTGCTCGGGGCTAGCGGGCGTGGCCGCGGCGCCCAGGGCCGCGCGGGGCAGGCGCAGGATCGCGTAGCGCCCGGGCAGGAAGATCCGCTCGTGGGCGAAGATCCGCAGGTCGGGCGCGCCCGCGAGCTGGACCGGCTGGCCCTCCTCGTCGAGGACGACCAGGCCGGCGGGCGCCGTGGTGCTGCCGCCGCGAATGTCGGCGTAGAGGAGCTGCCCCGGGCCCGGCAGGCGCTCGGCCTGGCGACGGTGGTGGATCGTGGTCCGGTCCAGCTCGACCCAGGTGCTGGGGTCGAGGTCGCCCTTCTCGGCCAGGTAGACCATGACCGGCAGGTAGGAGCGACCCGGCTCCAGCCGGTAGGGAGCGTCGCAGACGACGTTCAGCGAGCCGTTCTGCTGGTACTGGGTCTCGACGGCCTGAGGCTTGGCGCCCGGCGCGCGCAGGTCGAGCGCGGCCTGCTCCAGCACCCGCGCCCCGGCCCGCAGCTCGAGCTGGACCGAGTAGGCCGGCGGCAGCGCCGCGACCTGGGCGGGCGTGAGCGGGAAGCGCACCTCGGCCAGCTCACCCGGAGCCAGCGGCGCGAGCTCGACGGGGGCCAGCTCGACCTGTCCGGCCCGGGCGTGGACCGCCGCGCCCGCGAGCAGCTCACCGCGCCCCTCGACCCTGGCCCGGATCACCAGGCCCCCAGCCGCGTCGGCGTCGGCCCGCGCCTCGACGAAGGCCAGCTCGAGGCTCGGCGCCTCGGACCGAGTCAGCGGCCAGCGCGCC
>CALDQK010000108.1 GCA_937911525.1 uncultured bacterium | reverse complement strand
GGGCACTCGAGGTCTTCGACCTCGTAGCCGCCGCCGTAGACCACGTGCAGCGCCCCCTCGTCGCCCGTCGGGGCCGGGGCCTCGTCCGGCGAGAAGAAGAGGAACTCGGTCCGCCGGTTCTCCTCCTCCGCCTTCTGCGTGTCGACCTTGAGGTACTTCTCGCCGCAGCCGATCGCCCGCACCTCGGGGTCGACCCACTGGATCTTGCTGCACAGCTCGCCGATCTGGCGCCGGTCCTGCAGCTGGAGCTGATCCATGAGCACCCAGCCGTAGAGGTTCTGGACGCGGCGCCAGAACCCGACGTCGACGGCGGGGTCCTGGTCGGTGGGCGTGTAGTTGGAGCTGAACTTGTGCGCGAAGCGGTCCTTGAAGGCCTTGATCGCCTCCTCGGGCGGGGCGCTGTTGTCGACCTCGCCGGGGTCGCAGGCCCAGTTCCACACCTCGGCCGCCCACTTGAGCACCTGGCGCACGTCCTGGTTCTTGTGGCTGTTGTCGCGCGAGTCGCAGGCCTCGGCCCACTCCTTCTTCTCGCCCATCAGCATGTGCAGCACGTTCTGACTGCGCGCGCGCGAGAGGTCGAGGTTGCTCTCGTCGCTGCCCTGCGCGTCGGTGTGGCTGGCGATCAGGAGCTTGTGGTCCGAGTGCTCCATGACGTGCTCGAGCGCAGCCCGCAGCACGGCCAGCCCGCCCGGCATGAAGATCGCGCTGTCGGTGTTGAAGCGGATCTTGGCGCAGGCCAGCCGGAACACGCCCCCGCCCAGGGCGTCGAGGGGCAGGTCCTTGCGCTTGCGCCCCAGGGCCCGCAGGCCGACCTGCGGCGCGTAGCCGGTCTCGTTCTCCTCGCTGACGTCGACCACCTCGAGCCCCGCGAACTCGAGCTCGGGGTCGAGCTCCTCGGCGCCGTAGACGCAGAGGAAGCGGGCGTCGTAGATCCCCTCGGCGTCGGGCGCGGCGCCCTCGGGCGCAGGATGCTCGCTCTCGACCGGCTCGGCGGCCTCGAAGAGGGCCGTGAAGTGGGTGGTCAGGTCCGGGTTCTCGCCGGGGCGCAGGCGCGCGAAGAGGACCTGGTCCGGCGGCGGGAGCTGCCCCTGGTCGTGCCAGCTCTGGGCCAGCCCCTTGGGCACCGCCACGGCCTTCTCGGCCACGACCGTCTCCACGCCCTCGTAGCTCGAGCCCTCCCCGCCGGGCGCGCTGTCGACGCCGCGCCGGAACTCGAGCCTCTTGACCCGGGTCGTGACCGCGAACTGGCGGGTCTGCCCGCCGTGCATCGTCCAGGCCTGCTTCTCCTTGCCGCACTTGGGGCAAGCCAGGTCGGTGTCGGAGGCGACCTCGGTGTTGCAGCTCTTGCAGGTCCAAGCCATGGACGTGAAGAGTAGCAGCCAGGACGGGTGACACAACGAGATGTTGGGTTTCACCGGGCTAGCGGCCTACGCCAGGGCGGGCGAGGGCGCTAACCTTGTCAGGTGGCAGGCCCGCACGACGAGACGCGCGACGATCTGGAGCCACCTCCCGAGCGCGAGACGCTGGAGGGGCCCAAGTTCGAGCTCCGCCCGACCCCCCTGACGCGCCGCTCGACCGACAAGGTCGAGGCGCTGGTGGCCCAACGCGCGACGGTCTCGGGCGGAGGCCAGCGCCATCCCCACGACGAGCCGATGCCCGAGGCGATCGGCGGCTACCAGATCCTGCGCGAGCTGGCCCACGGGGGAATGGGAATCGTCTACCTGGCCGAGAGCCCCGAGCTGGAGCGGCGCGTAGCGCTCAAGGTCCTGCGCGGAGGGAACTTCGGCAGCGCGCAGGCCCGCGAGCGCTTCCAGATCGAGGCCCGCGTCGTGGCGCGCCTGCGCCACCCCAACATCGTGGGGATCCACGAGATCGGCGTCGACGAGGGGCGCCACTTCCTCGTGATGGACCTGATCGACGGCGAGAGCCTGCGAGACCGCCTCCAGCGCGGCCCCATGGAGTGTCGCCCGGCGGCCGAGATCGCGAAGGTCGTCGCCGAGACGCTCTACTACGCCCACGGTCGCGCGATCCTCCACCGCGACATCAAGCCCGGCAACATTCTGCTCCCCCTCGAGGGCGACCCCGTCCTGACCGACTTCGGCCTGGCCAAGGACGTCGACGAGCTGGAGCGCAGCCCGACGATCAGCGGCCAGGCGATCGGCACGCCGGCCTACATGGCCCCCGAGCAGGCCCGCGGGGACACCGACCACACGGACCGGCGCAGCGACGTCTACTCGCTGGGCGCGACCCTCTACGAGATGCTCACCGGCGAGCCGCCCTTCGACGGCAAGACGGTCCTGGAGGTGCTCCAGAAGGTGACCAGCGACGAGGTGGTCAAGCCGAGCCGGCTGCGCCCCGAGATCGACCCCGACCTCGAGACGATCGTGCTGACCTGCCTGGAGAAGGAGCCGCGCCGTCGCTACGACACCGCCAAGGCGCTGGCCGAGGACCTCGCGCACTACCTCGCCGACGAGTCGATCACCGCCCGCCGCCCCGGCCCCTACGACCTGAGCCGGCGCTGGCTGCGCCGCCACCGCCGCGTGGCCGCCGCGATCGCGGGCACGCTCCTGGTGGCCCTGGTCCTGGTCGTGATCGAGGCCAACCTCTTCGTCCGCCGCCTGCGCCAGGACCACGAGGCCTCGGCCGAGGCGCTGGAGGAGGTCGAACGCGAGCGCGACGCGGCGCTGAAGGAGCTGCACCAGCTGCGCGGCGGCGCCCCCGACGCGCCCCCGACCGCCGCGCGCGCGCGCCAGCTCGTAGCGCGCGCCCAGGCCGAGTCGGCTGCCGGCCAGCACGGCGCCGCGCTGGTGGCTTATCGCGAAGCCTTCCGCCAGGCCCCCGAGCTGCGCGCGGCGCACGGGATCGAGGCTGCCCTGGCCGCCGCTCGCTCGGCGCCCGGGGACGCTGCGCTGGCCGACGAAGCCGCCGCGTGGCTGGGCGAGGCGCTCGCAGCGCTCCGGCCAGCGGGTCCAGGGCTCGACGACCCTGACGCGCGCCAGGCAGCCGCTCGCTTGCGCGAGCTCGAGGCCTTCGCGCCCTGGCGCGAGCGCGCCGCCTTCGCGGCGCTCTGGGCCGAGTAGCGCTTCAGTCCGTCTCGAGGCTGACGCTCGGGGCGGGGATCTCGAGCACCTCGACGAAGAAGCGCTGGGCCGCCTCGGCCGCGGCGCGGGCGTCGCGCCCGAAGGAGAGGTTGAAGGACGACTTGCCCTCCCACTCGTTGACGCTGAAGGGCTGACCCGCGAAGGCGCCCCCGGCCCGAGCCAGCTCGGGACCCGAGAGGTTGGGGACGTCGAGCAAGAGCGGCTCGCCGACCCCGCCCGCGAACTGGACGAAGCGCCCGGAGGCCTCCTGGGCGATCACGAAGCCGCCCGAGCGAGTCAGCAAGGCCTCGAGCGCCGGCACGAGCTGGCTGACGACCCCACCGGCAGGCCCGGCGCTGGGCTGCTGCGGGCCGTTCTCGTCGCGAAAGCTCAGCTGGGGCGCCTTGCTCGCGAAGACCTCGGCGAAGAAGCGCCGCGCCGCGCTCGCCGCCCTGGCGGGGTCGCGCAGGGTCAGGTTGAAGCCGTAGTGACCCTCCCACTCGTTGATCTGGAAGGGCTGACCGGCGAAGGCCGCGCCAGCGCGGGCTAACTCGGCGGGCGAGAGGTTGGGGGCGTCGAGGGTCAGCGGCTCGCCGACCCCCCCCGCGAACTGGACGAAGCGCCCGCTGACGGCGTCCTCAGCGATCACGAAGCCGTCGGAGCGCTGCCCGAGGGCCCTCAGGGCGGCCTCGAAGGGATCCGCGCCAGCCGAAGCCGAGACCTCGCGCGCGCGGCCGCTCAAGACCTGAAAGGCCGGCTTGCCGCCGCGCGCCGCCTGCCTGGCGCGCAAGGTGGCCATGGCGTGCTCCGCCTCGCCGGGCTCGAGCCAGGAGTGGCGGACGTGCGACTCGTCCGCGTCCACGTGAAGCGTCTCGAGACGTCGGATCGTACGCCCGCTGGGATGCAGGAAATACTCGACGTGGGAGTACTCGTAGGAGTGGCCCTCCTTGTCCTCGAGCACCCGCGTGGACTCCACGATCAGCCGCTTCCAGTCTTCGCTCACGTGCCTGCCCTCCGGGTCAGCTGGGAAGTCTACCGCCGCTGGGATGCACCGCGGAAGGTCCATGGACGAAGGGTTGCGTCTCCGCTCAGGGCTCGGCGTCGTGGCGCCCGGTGCTCGAGCTCGCGCCCAAGCCTGGCGCTGAGCCCTCCGCTAAGCTCGGGGCCAAGGAGGCCGCATGCAGATCGCCTGGAGGGTATTCGCCGGAGTCGCCGGAGCGCTGCACGTGCTCTTCTTCCTGCTCGAGAGCCTGCTCCTCGCCCAGCCTCGCGTGCAGGAGCGCTTCCGGCTCGAGGGGCCCGAGCACTACGAGCACGTCCGGCTGTGGGCCTTCAACCAGGGCTTCTACAACCTCTTCCTGGCCCTCGGCGTGTTCGCCGGGCTGCTCTTGCTGCGTCGCTCACCCGCTCGCGCGGAGACGC
>CALDQK010000107.1 GCA_937911525.1 uncultured bacterium | reverse complement strand
CCAGGAGGCGGGCGACGAGGCCATGATCGCGGTCTTCGTCGAGCCGCGGAACCGCCCGCCCCGCCACAAGATCACGGGCCGGACCAGCAACGTGGTCGTGCTCCAGGACGGCTCGGTGGACCACATGGCGCGCATGGTCAACCTGGCCTTCTCGATCCGCAACGACGACGACGACGACGAGTAGCGCTGCGCGCTAGCTCAGCCGACCCCCCGCGCCTGCGGGGGGTCGCTGCACGTACGGAGGCTCGAATGAAGCTGGTCCATGTCCTCCTCCAAGGATCCCCCGAGCGCCTGAGCGAGACTCCGCATCCCCCAGGCGCCAAGCCCAGCAAGTAGGCCGCGTGGCTGACCCCTTGCTGCTCTTCGCCCACGGCGCGGGCGCCGGCACGAGCTCGGCCTGGATGCAGGGCTGGGCGGAGCGCCTGGCCGCGCTCGGGACCGTGCTCCCCTTCGACTACCCCTACATGGCCGAGGGCCGCAAGGCGCCCGACCGCTTGCCCAAGCTCCTGGCGGCGCACCGCGCCGCCCTCGAGGCGGCGCGCGCCGAGCACGAGCCCGAGCGGGTGGTCCTGATCGGCAAGTCCATGGGCTCGCGGGTCGGCTGCCACCTCGCCAACGAGCCGGAGCTCGAGGTCGACGCCCTGGTGTGCCTGGGCTACCCGCTCGTCTCGGTGGGCAAGGCGCGCAAGGTCCGCGACGAAGTGCTCCTGGCGCTCGAGACCCCCGTGCTCTTCGTGCAGGGCACCCGCGATCGCCTCTGCCCCCTCGAGACCCTGGGCGAAGTCCGCGCGCGCATGTCGGCGCCCAACGAGCTCTTCGTGGTCGAGACCGGCGACCACTCGCTCCAGGTCACCAAGACCCACACCAAGCAGACCGGCGTGACCCAGGCCGAGAGCGACGCCGCGGTCCTGGCGGCCATCGAGGCCTTCCTCGCTCAGGCCGCCGAGTAGCGCCAGCCCGCGCGCCCGCGCCCGTGGGTCTCGAGCGCGCCCGCCTCGCGCAGGGTGTAGGCGACCTTCTGCGCGAGCCAGCGAGGGACGCCGAGCTCCCGGGCCAGGTCGCCGCTGGTGAAGGGGCGCGGCAGCCCCTCGGGCAGGATCGCGAGCAGGTCCGCGGGGGTCTCGATCAGCCAGCGCTGCCCCACCTCGAGCAGGCGCCGCTCGACGATCACCCAGCCCTTGCGGCGCCGCGCCCGGCCCGGCTCGTGGCGGCGGACCTCCTCCTGATCGGTCAGGAGCACCTCGCAGGAGAAGCCGGGCTCCCGAAAGAGCCGGGGCACCGAGACCAGCTCGGCGAAGGCGTGGGCCAGCCCGCGGCGCTTGGGGGAGCGACGCCGGCCGAGGACCTCTCCGCTCGGCCCATGGCGCACGATCCAGGTCCGGACCGCGATCGGGAGCACCAGACGGACCTCCCGGCTGGCCGCCAGCTGCGCCAGCTTGCGGCGGATCGAGGACACGCCCTGGGTCTGGATCTCGATCAAGAGCTCCCCGCGGACGAGGTCGATCCGGCGCCCCTCGAGCGGGACCTCGAGCCGGTCGCCGGGCTCCGCGTAGTGCTCCTTGAGGCTCGCGTGCAGGGGGCCTTCGTTGAGGGTGCCGATCGAGTTCACCCCCTCTCTTCGGCGCGGAGCGGACGCTAACCCGAGGGATTCGTAGCGCCCGCAGCGGGCGCCCCGCCAGGCTCGTCTCGGCGGCGGAGCCAGGTCGCGACCAGGTAGAGGGTCAGCGAGATCGAGACCGAGAGCGCGAGGCTCAGGATCACGGCCGCCGTCCAGCGCGGCCCGAGGCGCTCGCGCTCGAAGATCGCCAGCGCGACCAGCATCGCCGTGGTCAGCACGAGGTCCATGAGCAACCCCGTGGCGAAGTCGGACGAGGTGAAGGCCTCGTACCAGCCGCCGAAGAAGGCCCACTGGTGCTCGCCCAGCCACTTGAAGAAGAAGGCGTAGGAGATCAGCCAGCCGAGGACCCCCAGGGTCACGATCACAGCGGTCTTGGGCTGGGGCATGGCAGGACCTAGAGGAGCACGTTGTTGCTGTCGGGCTCACGCAGCGCGGGCAGGTCGGTCTCGCCCAGGCGCTCGCGCACGTTGACCTCCATCATCGTCGAGAGCTGCTCGAGGGGCAGGTCGTGGTCGTCGGTGCCGAAGGGCATCTCGAGCTCCTCGCCGATGGCGTCCAGGCCATAGAAGGCGTAGCTGACGAGCGCCACCACGAGCGGGGTCCAGACGTGCGCCTGCTGGACGATCCCGAAGGGGAGCGCGAAGCAGTAGATCGCCACGATCCGGTGCATCAGCAGGGTGTAGGAGAAGGGGATCGGGGTCGCCTTGATCCGCTCGCACCCGCCTTGGATATCGGCCAGCAGGGTCAGGCTCGACTCGATGATGGGCAGGTGATAGGTGTCGATCCAGCCCCGCTGCCAGGCGTCGCGCAGCTTCTCGCCCATGGTGTGGATCATGGCGATCGGCGGGTTGCTCGACTGGGCGACCGCCTCGAGGTCGTCGTTGGGCAGCAGGCGCGCCAGCTCCGTGTAGCGCGTGCTCTCGCCCCGCAGGTGGAAGCGCAGCGCGTGGACGTAGGCCGCGATCCGGTGCACGTAGTCGCGGTGGTAGTCGTCGAGGGCCGGCCCCTCGACCTTTGCGGACACGAGGGTCATCACCTGGCGGGTCATGGAGCGGGTCGTGTTGACCAGCTTGCCCCACAGCTTGCGCCCCTCCCAGAAGCGCTCGTAGCCGCTGTTGTTGCGGAAGCCGAGGAAGATGCCGAGCGCCACGCCGATCAAGCTGAAGGGCGTCATCGTGAGCGACGCGCTCATGATCTCTTCGCGGTAGACCTCGGTCACGAGCGCCGCGAACAAGGTGGTCACCAGCAGCCGGCCCAGGATCCGCCGCGCGACGCTGCCGCGGACCATCATCACGACCTGCAGCCACGAGGGCTGCTCCTTGAAGACCATCATCTGTCACCCCCCCTGGCTCAGGGGCGACAGGTTACCTCGGGTCACCCCTGCGCGAAGGGCTCGAGGGCTCGACGCAGCTGCCCGCAGGTGTGGAAGCGCTCGGGCGGCGTCTTCGCGAGGCACTTGAGCAGCACCTCTTCGAGCTCCGGGCTGATCTCAGCGCGAAGCTGGCTGGGGGGGGTGGGCGGCTCGGTGATCACGCGCTCGATCACGGCGAAGGTCCGCGCGCCCACGAAGGGCGGGCGCCCGACGAGCAGGTAGTAGAGGATCGCGCCCAGCCCGTAGACGTCGGTCGGGGGCCCGATCAGCTTGCGCTCGCCGCGGGCCTGCTCGGGCGCCATGAAGTTCGGGGTGCCGAGGATGTCCCCGGTCCGGGTCAGGGCCGAGCCCGAGCGGAAGCGCGCCAGGCCGAAGTCGCACACCAGGGGCTTGCCGTCTTCGCGCACCAGGACGTTGCCAGGCTTGAGGTCGCGGTGCACGACGCCGCGCCCGTGGGCGTAGTCCATGGCGGCGCAGACCGGGAGCGTGATCGCGACGCACTCGGCGACGCTGCGCTCTGCCTCGGCGGCCCAGGTCTCGAGGTCACGCCCCGCGACGTACTCCATCACGATGTAGGGGCTCCCCTCCTGGGGTCCCCCGGGCACGATCCCGCTCCCGTGGACGGCCACGATGTTGGGGTGCTCGAGGCGGCTCGCGACCTTGGTCTCGCGGTGGAAGCGGGCCACCGTGTCGGGGTCTGCGGCCGAGCGCGCGCTGAGCACCTTGACCGCGACCACCTCGCCGTCGGAGCGGAGCGCGCGGTAGACCGCGCCCATTCCGCCTCGCCCAATCGGGGCCTGGAGCCGGATCCCCTCCTCGAGCGCGAAGGGCTCGAAGACCTCGCCGCCGCCCAGGTCGCCGCTCATTTCGGCCGTCTTCTCGGCGGCGTCGTAGGCGTTGATCATCTCCTGGGTCTTCTCGTCCGCCGCCACGGTGTCGTAGCGGCCCGTCTGCTCGCGGACGAAGCCAGGCCCGCCGGGGAGGAAGGCGGGATCGAGCTCGAAGGTCCGCTCGCCGTCCTCGGCCAGGGGCGAGCCGGGCGGGCTGGCGGGCAGCTCGGGGGCGTCGAGGGCCATGGTCCGCTCGATCGGGTCGTAGTCGTCGTCCGCAGCCGGAGCCGAGCCGAGCGGCAGCTCGGGCTCCTCGAGGGCCATGGTCCGCTCGATCGGGTCCTCGCCCGACTCGCCGAGCGACCCGCTCAGGAACTCGGGCGCATCGAGCTCGAGGGTGCGCTCGAACTCGGGCTCGCTCGGCGCCGGCTCGGACTCCTGCTCCTGGCCTGGAGTGAGCTTGGGGACCTCGAGCTCCATGAAGGTCCGCTTGGGCTGACCCGTGCCCGGCTGCTGGATACCCGGCCCCTGGGCGCCCGGCTCCGGGACGCCCGGCTCCTGGACCTCCGGCTCCTGGACCTCCGGCTTCCAGGCCGCGGTGTCGGCCTCGGCGTCCTCTGGCGCTGGCTCCTCCGGCTGCCAGTCGACGGTGTCTGCCTCGGCCTCCAGCGCGCTCGCGGGCTTGCCGAGCGAGGGAGCCTCGAGCTCCATGAAGGTCCGCCCACCGCCGCCTTCGTCGAGCTCGACCGGGGAGGGCATCTCGGAGGTGGACTCGGAGCGCTCGCCGCCGGCGCCCGGGACCAGGTAGAGCGGGCCGCGCCCGCAGCCCTGGCAGCGCTCGGTCGCGCGGGGCGAGGCGCCCGCGAGGGGCTCCAGCTGCCCGCACTGCGCGCACTCGAGTCCGGCGGCGGCGATCAGCTCCTGCAGCTCCTGCACGCTGCGCGGCGAGAGGAAGCCGCAGCGGACCAGCGCGCTGGGGAGGTCCTCCCGTCGGCCGCTGGCGGCGCTGCGCTCGACCTCGGCGGCCGCCTGGAGCGCCTCCTCCCGCCCGAGCAGCCGGCGGCCCAGGGCCACCTTCCCGAGCAGGATGTCGGAGTCAGCCAGCGTCACGGAGTGAGTGTATCCCAAGCCGAGGACTGCCTGCGAGCAGGTCTCGCCCGCGGCGAGCTCCTACCAGATCGCTCCCTCGTAGCGGCGGCTGATCACCAGGGCCACGTCGAGGAGGGTGGTGTCCGGCATGATCGGGAAGCGCGGCACCGCGGCCGCCTCGCTCGGGTCGCTGATCACGCCGTCCCCGATCGCAGCGACCACGCGGTAGCCGGCGTCGATCGCGGCGCGCACGGCGCGTTTGGTCGTGAAGTTCAGGGTCAGCGCGTCGACCTCGTGCTCGGAGAGGGCGCTCATGGCCTTGCGGGCAGCGGCCAGGTCGCTGGTGATCTTCTCCCGCGGCAGGTCGTCGCCCGCGCTGGCTTGGACCCCGAGCTCGACCCCCTCGCGCGCCAGGCCGGCCAGCTCCTCGAGGGAGAGCACCGGCTCGGGGCGGCCGCGCTTGAAGGCCAGGTGGGTCTCGCCCAGGCGGTTGGGCGGGAAGAAGAGGGTCGCCGCCGCCAGCCCGTGGCTGCGCATGATCGGCCAGGCGTGCTTGATGAAGCTCCGGTAGGGCCCGTCGAAGCAGAGCACGATCGGGTTGGTCGCCAGGAAGGAGCGATCCTGGAGGCGGGCCACGGCTTCGCTCAGGGTCACGGCCCGGAAGCCGCGCCGCGCGATGTAGCGGATCTGAGGGGCGAAGCGCGAGACGGGGACGCGCACCTCATTGAGGGGCGAGCCCGCCAGCGCGGGGCCCACGATCCGGTAGCGGAGCACGGGGATCCCCTCCAGGCGAGGGGGCCGGAAGATCGACCAGCCGGCCATGGCGCCCACGCCGAGGGCGCCGACGCTGCCGGCGGCGAGCAGCCCAGCGAGCTCAGGACTCATAGCAAGGCCTCCAGGAGTTGGCGGGCCGCGGTCAAGCCCAGAGCGTCGGTCCCCTCGCCGGGGAGGGGGCGGGTCGCCTTGACGCCCGCGCCCGCGAGGGATGGCGCGACCTCGGGGTGACTCTCGGTCGGGAGCTCGCCCCCGCCGACCTCCAGCCCGGGGGCGAGGAGCAGGTCGACGCCGCGCGGGCGAGCCGGGGCGGCGCTGGCGATCCCCACGCTGACCTCGGCCTGCCCCGACGCGCGCAGCTCGTCTCCGAGCAGGATCTCGACCTCGACCGGCTCGTCCGCGCCGGCCTCCGGCAAGCCCAGCTCTTCGCGCGCGCGCGAGACCAGCTCGCTCGGCCCGAGGTAGCGCGCGCGGACCTCGCTCAGAGGCCGCGCGACCAGGCCGCGTCGGCAGCGGCTGAGCTGGAAGCCGCGCACGTAGTAGTTCCAGTTGGGGCTCTGGCGGCGGGTGCCCAGGAAGGTGTCGTCGGCGGGATGCCACAGGTGGAGGCAGTTCGCCTCGGCGATCACCGAGTCGGGGCGGGCGCCCTGCTGGACCAGCCGGCGGCGAAGGTCCTCGTCCTCCATGCCCCAGCCCTCATAGCGCTCGTCGATCCCGTTGACCTCGAGCAGCCGCTGACGCGGGACCGAGCAGTTGCAGGTCATCAGCCGCGGGCGCTCGGGCTTGAGCCCCGTCAGGCGGTAGAAGCCGTCCTTGCGGCGGATCTTCTTGACCCGCTTGACCTCGCGGGCTGGCGGCGCGGCGAAGGCCTCGCCCGAGGCGATCGTGGCCACCGAGACCGCGTCGGCCTCCTCCTGGCTGAGCAGCCAGCGCTCGCCGGCCAGGAACCCGGCCGGGTCCGCGCGCTCGGCGTGCCGCTCGAGGAAGTCGGGCAGCGCGACGCAGTCGCCGTCGAGGAACACGACCGTGTCGCCGCGGGCGGCGCGGATCCCGTTGTTGCGCGAGGCCGCCGCGCGAAAGCCGGTGTCCTCTTGCCAGCAGTGCTGGACGGGGAAGTCGACCGAGGCCGCGAAGGCGTCGATCACGGCCTTGGTCTCGGGGCCCGAGCCGTCGTCGCAGACGAGGACCTCGAAGTCGCGGAAGCGCTGCCCTCGCAGGCCTTCGAGCGAGCGCACGAGGTCCTGGGGCTTGTTGTAGGTCGTGAGGATGACGCTCAGCGCAGGCACGGGCCCAAATCTACTCCCGATCGGGGGTCGACGCGCGCGTCGAGGGCGGGCCCCTTCCTACCTCCCGCCGCGGAGCACCTCGTTCAGCCGTCGGGTCCCGTTGATCGTCCCGGCCTCGACCGCCGCCGCGAGCCGCAGGATCGTCTGCTTCAACGAGGGGTCCGACTCCAGCTGCGCCAGCTGGCGCAGCTTCGCCAGGAAGCCCTCCGCGAAGAGCCCCGTGTTGGCCCAGGAGCCGAGGAGCTCGCGCCTTACGCGCGGGTCGCCAGCCGAGCGGTAGTAGGTCATGAACGCGGGGGTGATCTCCTCGAACATGCCGCGCGAGGAGCGGGACCCCCAGCAGAGCGCGCTGGCCTCGGCGATCGCGAGCCGCAGGTCGGCGCGCTGCTCGCTCTGGTAGAGCGCGAACAGGCCCGGGTCCCGCTCTCCCCAGGGGTCCCTGGCCAAGGCCTGATAGGCGCGCAGGCGCCCCTCGTGGCTGCTGGCGAGGGCGACCCCCTCGCGCAGCGCCTTGCGCGCGTCCTCCCAGAGGGGGGCGGCCCGGGTGGCGAAGGCTCGCCCGACGCTCGCCAGCAGCGCGTCGTCACCGCGCCGCAGGCCGCGCTCCAGCTCTCGCTGGACCCGGGCCAGCGCGGGGTCCGCGGGCTGGCCCCGCTCGTAAGCGGCCTGCTGCTCGTTGCTCATCCGGCGCACCTGGCTGCCGACCCGGCTCGCCACGAGCAGCCCCACGCAGCGGCGGCGCTCCGCCTCGGGCGCGTTCAGGAGCTCGAGGACCCGCTCGAGCTGGCCTCCCTTCCAGCGGGAGGACGCCCCTGCGCGCAGCAGGTGGTAGAGGACCTCGAGCACGCGCGGGTCCTGCTCTCCGCTGAGCAAGTCGATCAGCTGGTCCTCGCTCAGCTGGTCGGCGAAGGCGCGACCCAGCTTCCAGCCCGCCGACGAGCGCTCGTCGGCGGAGAGCGCTCCGGCGCGGCGGATCCGATCCAGCAGGCTCGGCTCGCGAGGAGCCGGCGCCGGATCGGGCTTGGTCGGCCTCGCCGCGACCTGCTCCTCGAGCTGCCTGCGCTCGGCCTCGAGCGTCGCCAGGCGCGCGCGCGCGGCGGCGAGCTCGCGCCGGAGCTCGGCCTCGCGGGGAGCCTCCGGCGCAGGCGAGGGCGCAGGCGGGTCCGCGCTGCGCGCGGGGGGCTCGACCCCGGCGCGCTGGCGCGCGGACTCGGGCGCAGGGGTCGGCGTGCTGGCGCGCCCGGCGACGCCTCCCGCGAAGAACAGGGCCAGTCCGGCCAAGCCCAGGGCGATCTTCTTGCTGGTCAAGACAGCTCCTCCAGTAGCGGTGGCGACGAGGGCGCTCGCCCCGCCTTCGCCGCTCAGGCGAGAGGCGGCCAGGCCGAGGGCCCCCAGGGTCGCGAGCGAGGCGAGCGCCGCGGCCCGCTCGGGCTCGACCCCCAGCTCCTCGCGCAGCTTCTGCATTCCGCGGCGGACCCGGGCGCTGATCGTCTCGCGAGCCACCCCGAGCGCGTCCGCCGCTGCCTGGTGGGTCAGCTCGGCGAAGCCGGTCAGGACGAGCGCCTCGCGCTCGGCCTCGGGCAAGGTCGCCAGCGAGGCCAGGACCTGCTCGAGCAGCTCCGCGCGCTCGACGTGGCCCGCCGGATCCAGCGCGCGCGGGTCCGCGTCCTCGACGCGGTCCACGCACACGACCCGGTCGCGGCGCCGTCGCCCGGCGCGGCGCTGGTTGCGGGCCGTGTTGACGATCACGCCCGCGAACCAGGACCACCCCGTGTCGGGCGCGGGCTCCTTGGCGAGCGCGACCAGCAGCGCCTGCTGCACCACGTCCTCGGCGTCGGCGCGGGAGCCGGTCAAGGCGAGGGCCAGTCCCAGGGCGCGCTCTCCCCACTCGGTCGCGCAGCGCTCAGCGAAGGTGGTCATGTCGCTCACGGTCGTCACTGCCCCTTAGGTGTCCGCAGCCGTGGGCTTGGGTATCGACTTGCGCAAGTCCTTTCGCTGCGGCCACTGAACACGCCCTCGAGGCCCGCGCAGCGGGCCGCCGAAGAACGAAAGAGCCCGGACGTCGGAACGTCCGGGCTCGGGGCCAGGCGCTGGCGGGCGCTGGCGAGCTCTCGCCGAGCTTTGGGCCAGGAGCCTAGAGCTGGAAGGGCAGGTCGCTGCGCTTGTCGATGATGTCCTTGACGAGGCCGTACTCCTTGGCCTCGTCGGCGCCGAGCCAGAAGTCGCGCTTGGCCTTGTTGGAGACGGCGTCCGCCTCGTGGCCGCAGCGCTCGGCGATGATGTCGAAGTACATCTGGCGGAGGACCTTCATGTTCTCGGCCTTGATCTCGATGTCGCTGGCCGTGCCCGAGGCGCCGCCGCTCGGCTGGTGGATCATGAAGCGCGAGCTGGGGAGCGAGAAGCGACGGTCCTTCTCGGCGCTGAGCAGGATCACGATCCCCGCGCTGGCGCAGAGGCCGTTGACCAGGGTGTAGACCGGGCACGAGGTGTAGCGCAGGGTGTCGTAGATGCCGAGGCCGGTGTAGGCCTCGCCGCCCGGCGAGTTGATGGTGACCAGGATCGGCGCGTCCTTGTCGACGGCCTCCATGAAGGTCACCAGGCGCGAAATGCGCCCCGCCATGCGGCTGTTGACGTCCTCGGAGATGACGATCGTGCGGCTCTTGATGATGAGGTCGAGCTCGCGGTCGTTGTAGGTGCTCACGGATCCTCCGGCTTGGGCGGCACAGTCTACGTCGGATCGGCCCCACTCGGAAGTCGAGGTGATCCGGAGCTTTTCTACCCCTCTCCGGCGAGCTGATCCCACTCGCCGCGGGGGTAGCGAATCAGCCAGCTGAGGGCCAGGTGCCGCTCGGCGGCGACCTCGGACTTCAGGGTGGCGTGGGACTTTCCTGCGCGCTCGAGGAGCGCGAGCGCGGCGTGGACGCGGGTGTTCGCGCAGGCCTCGTCGAGGAGCTGCTCGGTCGGGCGCAGGGCCGCCTTGTCGAGGAAGCTCGCCGCGTCGTGGCGGCGCAGCACGGTGGTCATTGGGTCCAGCTCGGCGGGCCGAGTGGGCGGCCCGAGCAGATCCGTCTTCCCCAGCGCCCAGAGCAGGACGGCGAGGGCCTCCTTGCGGTGCGCGAAGGCGGCGGCCTCGGCGGGCTCGTGCTCCGCCTCGAGCAGGTAGTTCTGCTCGGCGGGGGTCGCGCAGGACCACAGCCCGCGGGCCTGGAGCAGCTCGACGGCGGCCTCGCGCTCGAGGCCGCCCGCGCGCGCGGCGACGGCCCACAGGGCCTGGGCTCGCTCGCCCACCTCGCGGGCCGAGCGCGGGCGCGTCTCCTCGAGGCTGGGCAGGGGCGGCAGGGGCGGCGCCTCGAGCTCGAAGAGCGCCAGGCGCTTCTGGCTGGCCTCGAG